>NZ_JBEPFC010000029.1:0-55576 GCF_040301705.1 Streptomyces sp. NPDC000151
GGACATACGCGTAACCCCTGGCGCGCCGACCGGACGCCCGGCGGCTCCTCGGCCGGGTCCGCCGCGGCGGTCGCGGCCGGTCTCGTACCGCTGGCCACGGGCAGCGACGGCGCGGGTTCGATCCGGATTCCCGCTGCCTGGTGCGGCGTGTTCGGCCTGAAGGTCACCAACGGCCTGCTGCCCTCGCCCGACCGCACGGGCCTCGCCGCGCCAGGAGTACTCACCCGGTGCGCGGCGGACGCGGCGGCGTATTGGGGTGTGGTGCGGGGGGCGTTGCGCACGCCGCCCGTGGACGAGGGCGGTGGCGCCGCCCTCACCGGCAGTGCGCCTCTTCCCGCCCTCTGGTCCGCCGATCTCGGCTTCGCCGAGCCGGATCCCGAACGGGTGGAGATCGTCCGTCGGGCGGCCGGCCGGCTCGCCGAGGCGGGCGTCGTCCGGCTCGTGGCCGAGGACGCGGTCCGCCTGACCGACCCCGGCTCCGCCTGGCTCGCCCTGCGTACACCGGGAGCGGACCCGACCGCCGCCGAGCGGGTACGCGCGGACAACGACCGCCGGCTCGCCGTCCTCTTCGCGCGCGCTCCGCTCCTGCTGACGCCCGCCACCCCGAATCCGCCGCACGGTCACGAGGGTCCGGGCGACCGCTACAGCACCGCGCTGACCTGGGCGTTCAACCTCAGTGGGCATCCGGCGGCGAGCATTCCGGCCGGTTTCGGTTCGGACGGCTGCCCCGCGGGCCTGCAGCTCGTGGCCGCGCACGGCGGCGAAACCCTCCTCCTCGCCGTCGCCGCCGCGGCGGAGCGGGCCGCCGGGCTGTGCGCGAGGGATCTCATGCCGGAGGGGTGAGGAATTCCAGGAGCGCGGCGAGGGCCGTGGACCGCCTGCTTTCAGGCCGGTGCCGACCCGGACCGGTACCCGTACGCCGGCCCCGACGGGCACGTCTGCTCCAAGGGGCTCGATTCCGGCGGACCCGGCGACCCCGGCGGGCCCGGCCAGCCGGGTCGCTCCTCCCGGGGCAGCGTGGCCAGCGCCTGGGCCACCGTGGGGAACGCGCGCAGCAGCTCGTCGGAGCCGGTGAGGTGCAGTACGCGGGCGACGTTGTGGCGTACGCGGGCCAGCAGCAGCCGGCCCTGTCGCCGCTCCAGGAGCCATTGCAGGCTGAGCAGGCAGTTCAGGCCGCGGGAGTCGCAGAAGGTGAGAGCGGCGCAGTCCAGGACGACATGGCGGTGGCCGCGGTCCAGGAAAGTACCGACGGAGGCGCGGAAGAGCTGCTCGGTAAAGTGATCGAGCTCGCCGCTGATCCGCAGCACCGCGCCCGCCTCACAGGAGGCGAGCGCGGTCATCTCTAAGCCGTCGGGAAGCGGCATCTGGCAACCTCATCGTGCGGGGAGATGTGGGGAGAGGTGAGCGACTCTCACGTTGCTGACAGTAGCGGGTCTTGTTCTTGGAAAGCGTGTGATTTCCTGCCAAGCGTGCCAATGGCCGGAATGGCTCCCTGGGCATGACAAGAGTGCTCCGGGCATGACAACGGCTCCCTGGGCATGACAAGCGCGGGCGGCGGGCACCCGGCGTGGCATGGGACTGCTCACGCAAATGGAAGACGCGGTGGAGCACTGGGAACACACCCTGGTCAATCGGGTGTTCCGGAGTGATCCGGTGCGGTTGGTCGATGCCCTGCGGCGCGAGTGCGACGACCACGCCGTCGTGTGCAGCGAGAGCCGGATACTGGTGCCCAACGCCTACGACATCGAGCTCGCCCGCTACGTCCACCAGGAGCTCGGCGAGCGGGACGAGCACGTCGGACGCGCGCTGACGGACGCCCTGGCCCGGCACGCGGCGGACCACGGCTACGAGTGGGCGGGGCCGCTCGCCGTCCATGTCGCCGAGACCAGGCACCGGCTCCCCAACGGGCGCTATCGCATTACCAGCCAAGCCCTGCCGCACATCGCCCCGGACGCCTTCGAGGCCCCCGCATGAGGCACGATGGTCGCCCGGGGAACGGTGACCCGGGAAACGGTGAGGAGAGGGCATGGCAGCGCAGACGGAGAACACGGGGAACACGGGGAACACGGCGAAGACGGAATCCAGGTCGGTGACGATCAGCACGCCGGACGGGGCGTGCGACGCGTTCGTCGCGTACCCGGAAGGGGGCGGCAGCCACCCCGCCGTGCTGTTCTACATGGACGCCATCGGCCTGCGTCCGGTGCTGGAGAACATGGCCCGCGAGCTCGCCTCGCACGGGTACTACGTGCTGCTGCCGAACCTCTTCTACCGGCACGGGAAGGCGCCCGTCGCCGAACTCCCCGACCTCAGCAGGCCGGAGGGCCGGGAGGCGTTCCTGGCGAAGATCATGCCGATGGTCCACGAGCTGACCCCGGAGCTCGGGATGCGCGACGCCGGCTGTTTCCTCGACTTCCTGGCCGGTCAGGAGGAGGTGCGTCCCGGTGCGGTGGGCCTGACGGGCTACTGCATGGGCGGCGTACTCTCGCTGCGCACCGCGGCGCGGTACCCGGACCGGGTCGCCGCCGCGGCGAGCTTCCACGGCGGCCACCTCGTCACCGAGGCGCCGGACAGCCCGCACCGGCTGGCCGGTGACGTCGAGGCGGAGCTGTACTTCGGGCACGCGTCCCAGGACGACAGCATGAACGCCGGGCACATCGCCGAGCTGGAGGCGGCGCTGGCGGCCGCGGGCACGACGTACCGCTCCGAGGTGTACCCGGACACCATCCACGGCTTCACCATGTCCGACACCGCCGCCTACAGCGAGGCGGGCCTGGCCCGGCACTGGGACGCGCTGCTGGACCTCTTCGCGCGCACGCTGAAGCCGGCCTGAGCCGAAGCGCCCCTGAGCTGAAGCCCTGGCCGAAGAGCCGAAGAACAGGCCCTAACCCGCGCGCAGTACCCGCGCCACGACCGGGCCCGCCGCGTCGCCGCCGTGGCCGCCGGACTGGACCAGGGCGGCGGCCGCGAGGTCGTCGCTGTAGCCGGTGAACCAGCTGTTGGACCGGGCCTGCCCGTCCTTCTCGGCGGAGCCGGTCTTCGCGCCCTTGTCCCCGCCGACGCCCGCCATCGCGGCGACCGCCGTGCCCCGGCCGACGGTCGCCGCGTGCATCATCTGCCGCAGCTGCCGGGCGACGGAGGGGGCCAGTGGGTGCGCGGTGGCCAGGGGCCGGCCGTCGAGCCCCTGCGGTACGAGAACGGGCTGCCGGAAGCCGCCGTTGACCACGGTCGCGGTGACGGACGCCATGGCCAGCGGGCTCATCTGGACCTTGCCCTGGCCGATGTACGAGGCGGCGGTCTCCACCCCGGACGACTCCGGGATGCTGCCGTCGAAGGACGGTATGCCGGTCTGCCAGTCGTCGCCGCCGAGCCCGAAGGAGTCCCGGGCCGTTGTGCCCAGCGCGGTGCCCGCGACGCCCTTGTCGTTGAGCGGCTTGACGGCCTTGATGAACGCGGTGTTGCAGGACCGGGCGAACGCGTCGGTGAGCGTGCCGTCCGGTATCGACAAGTCGTCGAGGTTGTGGAAGGTGTAGCCCTCCCAGGACACGGTCGGCGGGCAGGCGGCCCGGCCCGCCGCGTCGCCCACGCCGTTCTGCAGGATCATCGCGGCCGTGACGATCTTCATCGTGGAGCCCGGCGCCACTCTGCCCAGCATCGCCGCGTCGTAGCCGTCCGTACGGTTGTTGGCCACCGCGCGGATCTCGCCCGTGCTCGGCCGGACGGCCACGACCGACGACTCGTCGTACTCCTTCACCGCCAGCTCCGCCGCCGCCTGCACGTCCGCGTCCAGCGTCGTGTGCAGCGTCCCGGCCCGGCCCTTCCGGAGGGTGACCAGGGTGCGGGTGGTCTCGCCCTCCTCGTCCTCGATCCGCAGCCCGATGCTCCGCGTGCCGCCGGCCTCACTGCCGTACTTCTCCCGCAGGCCGTCCAGGACGGGCCCGAGCGAGGGGTAGCGCTCCTTGGTCAGTGGCCGGCCGCGGTGGTCGACGGCCTTGATCTCCGGCGCCGCGCCCGCGTCCGTGATCAGGTTCTCGCCCTCCTCGAGCCGCGGGTGCAGCACCGCGGGCCGCCAGTCCACCAGCGGCTTGTGCGTGGTCCGGCCGCGGACGACCCGCAGCTGGGAGGCGTACGACAGGGGTGCGGTCCGCCCCTTGTACGACACCTTCGCCGTGACCTTGTACGGAACGGTCGTGCCGGACCGCTCACCCGGCGTGATCACCAGGTGAGTGAGGTGCGCCTGGTGGTGGAATCCGGCCAGTTCGGTCCGGGCGACCTCCCGGTTGTCGGTGAGCGCGGCGGCGGCCGCGCTGTCACCCTTCGCCCAGGCGGCGAGGAAGTCCTTCGCCGTCTCCGAGGTCTCCTCGGCGCTGGGCGGGCCGGTCGGTACCGCCTGCGTGGTGCCGCCCGTGCCGCCGTACCCGGTGATCCCGTTCACCAGGTTGTAGCCGCCGTACAGCACGACCCCGCCCACCACGACGCACACCCCGCCGACAATGGTGGCCTTCACCCCGCTGCGCATTCCGCGTCCCCCTCCCCGAAGCCCCTTGAACAAGATCAAAGGGGCATTGAGAAGCACGGTACGGGGCGGACGCGATGAAAGGGACGTTCGAACGGAAGTCCGTTATCAGATAGCGATCCCGGCATACGGAGGCCGCTTCGGCGCGGCGCTGCCCGCGCGTCGGGCAGGCGTCTGCTCGGGGACGGGGCCACGGTGTCCGAGGCGTCGTACTCGACCGAGCAGTCCACCTCGTGGTGGGCGCAGAGGACCTGGGCCAGCCGGACGAGGGCGGCGGCACCGTCCGCCCGGCCCACCCGGTGCAGGTCGACGACGACCGCGCCGCTGCCCGGGCGGATGACGGCGTTGAGGAGCCGTCCCAGGTGCGGTTCGGCGGCCGGACGGATCGGCCGGTGCACCTCGATGACGGTGCGGTCGGCGTACCGGCGTACCGCGACCGGGGACGGGCCGATCCCGGCGTCCGCGCGGCCGGCCGCCACGGCGGTACCGGCCGGTCGGGCCACCCGGGAGGGCACCGATAAGTAGGCCGGCCGGAGCCGGCGGAGGACAGAGCTCCACAACGGGTGCAGGGTAGGGGCGGTCCACGTCATCGCGGTCTCCCTCGGCATCAAGACCTGTGGGACAAGCCGTCGCGGCCCGCCGTGCCGCGACGCGGGAGCGAGTGGGATTCTGCCACCCCTCCGCGCCCGGCGGACAGGGCCGCTCGGCCTCGTACTGGGACCGGCAGGCTCTGTTGGGCCCGGCGCCGGGGCGCGGTAGGGGAGCCTGCCGAATGGCGGGGACGAACGGTGTCTTTCGGCCGATGCCGGGTCCGGAGGGGCACTCGTAGCTTTCATGGTCGAGCGGCGCACCCGCCGTTCCGGCGGTGCTCGTCCGCCGGGCGTGCGTGCCGGCGCCGGCCGTCCCCAGGAAGGGAGAACATTTCTCATGCTCTCGGTATCCACCGCTGCCGCGGCCACCGGTTCCTACGTCACCTCCATCGCGGACACGACGGAGGAGATACGGGCCGCGCAGCGGCTGCGCCACCGGGTCTTCGGCGGGGAGCTGGGGGCCCGGCTGCGCACCCCGCTGGCCGGCCACGACGTCGACGGCTTCGACGCGTCGGCGGACCACCTGATCGTGACGGACACCGCCAGCGGCGAGGTGGTCGGCACCTACCGCCTGCTGCCCCCGGGGCGCAGCGAACGCTCGTACTCGGAGGGCGAGTTCGACCTGCGGGCGCTGCACGAGCTGCGCGGGCGGATGGTGGAGGCCGGGCGCTCGTGCGTGCACCCGGACCACCGGACCGGCGCGGTGATCAACCTGATGTGGGCGGCGCTCGCCCGGTACGTCCTGCTCTCCGGCCACCGCTACCTCGCGGGCTGCGCCTCCGTACCGCTGGCCGACGGCGGCCAGGCGGCCTGCCACGCCTGGCTGTTGGGGACGGCGAAGCATGCCTCCCCGGCCGATCTGCGGGTCCACCCGCACCGCGCGTGGACACCGCCGGGCGTGATCGAGAACGAGCCGAGTTACGCGCTGCTGCCGCCGCTGCTCCGCGGCTACCTCCGGGTCGGCGCCTGGATGTGCGGGGCACCGGCCCACGACCCGGAGTCCGACGTCGCGGACTTCTTTGTGCTGCTGGACATGGAGCGGATCGACGACCGCTACCGGCGCTTCTTCCTGGGGGAGTAGGGATAACCCTGGTACGTACCGGTGCCGGGCTCCTCCGGCCGACGGAACGGGACCCCTGACGAAGGTCAGGGGCCGCCTCGGACCTTCGGGCACTGCGGCGCGGCTCACCCGGCTCCTACCGTCGGTCGGGAACGGTGCGGGGACTTCGAGTACCCGTTCCCACGCCGTGGACACCCAGCGAACGGAGACCCCACACCCATGACCACGACGCCATCGACCGCGACGCCTTCGACCGTGACGTCATCGACCGCGACGCCGTCGACCGTGCAGGAAACCCGCTCCTACGTCACCTCCCTCGCGGACTCCACCGAGCAGATACGCGCCGCCCAGCGGCTCCGCCACAAGGTGTTCGGCGAGGAGCTGGGCGCCACCCTCGACCCGTCGCTGGCGGGCCACGACACGGACAGCTTCGACGGCCTCGCCGACCACCTGATCGTCACCGAGACGGTGACCGGCGAAGTGGTCGGCACCTACCGGCTGCTGCCGCCGGGACGCAGCGAACGCTCGTACTCGGAGGGCGAGTTCGACCTGAGCGCACTGGCCGGCATCCGGTCCCGGACGATCGAGGCGGGCCGCTCCTGCGTCCACCCCGACCACCGCTCCGGCGCGGTGATCAACCTGATGTGGGCCGCGCTCGCCCGGTACGTCCTGCTCTTCGGCCACCGCTACCTCGCGGGCTGCGCCTCGGTGCCGCTGGGCGACGGGGGCCGGGCGGCGGCGAACGCCTGGTCCCTGTGCGCCGACAAGCACGCCCCGCCCGCCGGCATGGCCGTCCGCCCGCACCGCCCCTGGCAGCCCGCCGGGCGGTCGGCGGACGCCGAGCCCGGATACGCCGGGCTGCCCCCGCTGTTCCGGGGATATCTGCGGCTGGGCGCCTGGGTGTGCGGGCCGCCCGCGCACGACCCGGAGTTCGGCGTCGCCGACTTCTTCGTCGTACTGGACATGGAGCAGCTCAACGACCGCTATTACCGCTATTTCCTCGGAGAGTCACGATGAGCCCCTGGGGCGTCACGTCACCCTGCACGCCCGGCTGCGCCGTACACGCCGTGCCGCACCTCTCCGGCGGAGAGCGGGCCGGGCGGTACGCGGCTCTGGCCTGCGCCTTGGGGCGCGGCATGGCGGCCGGGCCGCGCCTCGCCGACCCGCGGGTGATGCGGGTCAGGGCGCGCGCGGTGCTCCGCGCCCTCGGGCTGCGGCTGGAGAGCAGTACGCCGTCGCTGAGCGTGCCGCGCGGACCCGGCGGCCCGGGGACGCTCATCGTGGCGGACCACATCTCCTGGCTCGACGTCATCGCCCTGCTGGCGGTGGAGCCGTCGATGCCGCTGGCCAAGCGGGAGGTGGGCCAGTGGCCGGTCTTCGGGGAGCTGGCGCGCAAGGCGGGGGCGCAGTTCATCGACCGGGACGGGCTGCGCACGCTGCCGGGGGACGTGGCACAGCTCGCGGCCACGTTGCGCGGCGGCCGTTCGATGCTGGTGTTCCCGCAGGGCACGACCTGGTGCACAGAGTCGGGCGGCGGCTTCCGGCGGGCGACGTTCCAGGCCGCGATCGACGCGGGGGCGCCGGTCCGGCCGGTGACGATCACGTACCTGCAGCACGGCAGGCCCAGTACGGTGGCCGCGTTCCTCGGGGACGAGGACTTCGCGACCTCGCTGCACAGAGTGATCGGCGCGAGAGACCTCACGGTACGGGTCACCGCCCACCCGGAGCTGGACCCCGGGCGACGGGACCGGCGGGCGCTGGCCGCCGAGGCGCACGCGGCGATCTGCGGCACCCGGCCGCCGGTCCATGTCTGAGCTGTTCGACCAGTTCGCGGAGCTGGTCAGGACGCAGCTGGACTCGCCCTGGCTCTGGCTGATCGTGCTGCTGGTGGCCGGCCTGGACGCGCTGCTGCCGTTCATGCCGAGCGAGACGACGGTGGTGACGGTGGCCGTGCTGACCGGCGCCGACCTCCAACAGCTCGCGCTGCTGGCCCTGGTGGCGGCGCTGGGCGCGCTGGGCGGCGACTGCCTCGGCCACGCCATCGGCCGCTGGGCGGGACCGCGGGCCATCGACCGGCTGCTGCGCGGCGAGAAGGGCCGGCGACGGTACGCGTGGGCGCGGGCCATGGTCGGGCGGCACGCCACGACGCTGGTGGTGGCGGGCCGCTTCCTGCCGGGCGGTCGGGTGGCGTCCGCGCTGTCCACCGGCAGCCTGCGGTTCCCGCTGCGCCGCTTCGTCCTGCTGGACGCGGCCGGCGCCGCGCTGTGGGCCGTCACCAGCACCGCCATCGGGTACGTCGGCGGCGCGGCCTTCACCGAGGAACCGGTCAGCGGACTGCTGCTGGCCTTCGCCCTGGCGCTGGTGATCGTGACCGTACTGGAGACCGCGCGCCGGCTGACGGCCCGTCGGGGGCGGGGCACGGTGGCTCAGGAGGCCCGGCCCCACGCCTCCGCGTAAGCGCGCGCCGCCGTACGGGGGTCGGCGGCCGCGCAGATGCCCGAGACGACCGCGCCGCCCGCCGCGCCCGCGGCCCGCAGCGGCGCCATGTCCGCCACTGTCACCCCGCCGATCGCCACCGCCGGGAGCGGCGTGGGCGGCGCCAGCCGGGCGAAGCCCTCGATGCCCAGCTCCGGCGGCGCGTCCGCCTTGGTGCGGGTCGCGTGCAGCGCGCCGATGCCGACGTAGTCGACCCGGGCCCGTTCCCCGGCCGCGGCCCGCAGCTCGTCCTCCGTGGCGGCGCTCAGCCCGATCACCGCTTCCGGCCCGGTCAGCGCGCGGACGGCGGCCACCGGCAGATCGGACTGGCCGACGTGCACCCCGGTCACCCGCGCGCCGGCCGCGCGCGCCGCCAAGTACACGTCCACCCGGTCGTTGACGAACAGTGCGACCCGCTCCGGCAGTACCGCGGCGATGCGCAGCACCGTGCCGAGGAAGTCCCGGGCGGCACCGTCCTTCTCCCGTACCTGGACCGCGGTCACCCCGCCGGCCACGGCCTCGGCGACCGTGCCCGCCACGTCCCGGCCGCACGCGGCGGCCTGCGCCGCGTCGGTGACCAGGTACACGGAGAGGTCCGGCGGCGCGGGCAGATCCTCGTTCCCGCTCACGCCCACGAGACCGCCGCCCGCTTGGTGAGCGTGTCCTCGTCGAGGCCGTACAGCGCGTCCAGGAAGGCGGCGGCGAAGGTGCCGGGACCGTTGCTGCGCTCGGCCGCGACCTCGGCGGCCACGGTGTAGACCGTCACGGCGGCGACCGCGGCGACGAGCCGGTCACCGGACGGGGCCGGGGACGTCGAAGCGGGCGGGGCGAAGGCCGCCAGCACCGCGCCGAGCGCGCACCCGCCGCCGGTCACCCGGGTCAGCAGCGGGTCCCCGTTGGCGACCCGTACCGTCCGCTCGCCGTCGGTGAGCAGGTCGACCGGTCCGGAGACCGCGACCACGGCGCCCGTGGCGCGGGCCAGCGTGCCCGCGGCTTCGGCCGCCGACTCGACCTCGTCGGTGGCGTCCACCCCGCGCCCGCCGCCCCCGGTACCGGACAGCGCGATGATCTCCGAGGCGTTGCCGCGTACGACGGCCGGGCCCTGCGCGGCCAGCCGGTGCGCCAGCGCGGTCCGTACCGGCAGCGAGCCGATCGCCACCGGGTCCAGCACCCATGGTGTTCCCGCGGCGGCCGCGGACGCCACCGCCTCGGTCATGGCCGCGCGCTGCTCGGCGTGCGGCGTACCCACGTTGACCAGCAGCCCGGAAGCCGCCCCGGCGAACGGGCCGGCCTCCTCGGGGATGTCCACCATGGCCGGGGCGGCGCCCAGCGCGAGCAGCACGTTCGCGGTGAAGTTGGCAACGACCTGGTTGGTGAGGCACTGCACCAGTGGTGTTTCATGGCGTACGCGGATGAGCGCTTGCCGGGCAGTGGCAAGCAGGTCGTCGGCGGCGGCCGGACGCGTCATAGGGGCATTCCTTCTGTGACATCCCTTCGCTGGTGCGAGCCAGATCAGGTTCGACGGGTGTGATCTCAGCCCTTGAGAGGGGGCACCCCGTGTCTCGTGTGCCCCTCATGCTACTCGCACCCCGTTCCCGATCCGGAACCCCGACCTCCGCTGGAATCCCCATGACCATCGAGCGTCCCGTGTTCGACGGGCGTATGCCCGCCGGCGCCGGCGACCTGTCCGTCGAACGGCACGGCATCGGCCCGGTGCCCGAGAACAACCGCTACGGCCGCCCCGGCCGCCTGTTCACCGTCTGGTTCGCGCCCAACCTGACCATGACCGGGGTGTTCACCGGCACCGTGGGCATCGGCCTCGGGCTCGACTTCTGGACCGCGTTCGCCGCGATGGCGCTCGGCACGCTGCTCGGCGCGGCGCCCTCCGCCTACCTCGGTACGTGGGGCAGCCTCACCGGCACGGGGCAGCTGCCGCTGGCCCGGCTCGCCTTCGGCCGCGGCGTCGTGCTGCCCGGCGTCCTGCAGTGGCTGTCCTCCATCGCCTGGGACGCGCTGATCGGCCTCTTCGGCGGCGACGCGCTGGCCCGCCTGGCCGGCTGGCCCTTCTGGCTGGGCGCGCTGACCGTGCTGCTTCTCCAGGGCGTCGTCGGCGTCCTCGGATACGAGGCCATTCACCGCCTCCAGACCGTGATGACCTTCGTGCTCGGCGCGGCCTTCCTCGCGCTCAGCGTCAAGCTGCTCGACGGCGTCCCGCTGCCGTCGGCATCCACCGCGCACGGCGCCGACCGGGCCGGCGCCTTCCTGCTGACCACCGCGGTCGCGCTGAGCCTGGCGATCTCCTGGGCCCCGTACGCCTCGGACTTCAGCCGGTACCTGCCGCGCTCCGCGTCCCGGCAGCGGATGTTCTGGTACACGCTCCTCGGCATGGCCGCCGCGTACCTCTGGGTGCAGACGCTCGGCCTGTGGGCGGCGGGCCTGTTCACCGACCAGACGGCGGCGGGCGTGCAGAAGCTGCTCGGCGGCGGGGCGCTGGGCGCCTTCGGGCTGCTGGCCATCGCCGCCTCGGCGGTGTGCAGCAACGCCATGAACGACTACAGCGGTTCGCTGGCGCTCCAGACGGCCGGGGTCCGCATCCCGCGCCCGCTCGCCGCGGCCGTTGCCGCCGTGCTCGGCTTCCTGCTCGTGCTGTGGATGCACGCCGCCGACACCACGGCCCGCTTCCAGAACGTGCTGCTCTTCGTCGGCTACTGGATCCCCGGCTTCATCGGCGTCGTCGCGATCGACTGGCTCGCCCGAAGGAGGGCGCGCGGCGGCGCTCCGGTCGACGTGCACGCGGAGTTCGACCGGCCGCAGCCCTGGTGGCCGGCGGCCCTCGCCTTCGTCGCGGCCTTCGCCGTCGCCGTGCCGTTCATGGACACGTCCCTGTACGTCGGCCCGGTCGCGGAGGCGCTGCACGGCGGCGACCTGGCGTACTTCGTGGCCTTCGTGGTCTCGGTCGCCGTGTACGCCCCGCTGCGGCTGCGCCGCGTCCGCGGTGACCGACCGCGGTAACGGAAGCCCGGGCACAACAAAACCCCGGTCGCATTGGCGGCCGGGGTGGGTCTCCGCGTATATTGGGAGTTTCCATGCCTCGATAGAAACCTGGGCATGGCGAAGCTTTATGGAGTCATCTTAACCAGGCGGGAGCCGAATTGTCAATCCAGGTGCCGGGCGAAGAGTCGGACGTGCGGCCGGGCCGGTCCGCCGACGAGGAGACAGCCCACGCGGAAACGCGCCGCGAGCAGGAATTCATCGACATGCTCTACGAGCGCCTCGGCGAGCTGCGCGCCGGGGCGGGTGCCGCGGTGGAGGGCGCCCTGGCGGCGGCCGACACCGGCACGCTGCAGGCGCGGCTGGAGCGGGACGTGACCGTGGCCGAACAGGCCGGGCTGCTCGCCGCCTTCGACTCCGGTGAGAACGGCCTGTGCTTCGGCCGGCTCTCCTTCCGCGACGGCGCCGACCACCACATCGGGCGCATCGGCATCCGGCGCGACGACGCCGAGCGCACGCCCCTGGTCATCGACTGGCGCGCCGATGTCGCCCGCCCCTTCTACCTCGCCACCGGCCACACCCCGATGGGGCTGCGCCGCAGGCGCCACATCTCCACCGAGGGCCGGCGGGTCACCGCCCTGCACGACGAGATCATGGACCTCGCCGACACGGTGCGCACCGGCCACGAAGGTACCGACGCGGACACCGTGCTGCTCGCCGCGCTGGACGCGGCGCGCACCGGCCGGATGCACGACATCGTGCAGACCATCCAGGCCGAGCAGGACCGCATCATCCGCGCCCCGCACCGCGGCGTCATGGTCGTCGAGGGCGGCCCCGGCACCGGCAAGACCGTCGTCGCCCTGCACCGCGCCGCGTACCTGCTGTACGCGCACCGCGAGCTGCTCGCCCGCCGCGCGGTACTGATCGTCGGCCCCAACCCGGCGTTCCTCGGCTACATCGGAGAGGTGCTGCCCGCGCTCGGCGAGACCGGCGTGCTGCTCGCCTCGCCCGGCGAGCTCTTCCCGGGCGTCCACGCCACCGGCACGGACACGCCCGAGGCCGCCGCGGTCAAGGGCGACGCCGCGATGGCCGATGCCCTGGCCGCGTACGTACGGGACCGGCAGACCCTGCCCGATCCCGTCACCGTCATCCCGCACGAGGACGGCGACCTGCTGCTGGACGCGGACATCGTCCTGGAGGCCCGGCACCAGGCGCGCGAGACGAAGCTGCCGCACAACCTCGCCCGCCCGCACTTCGCCTTCCGCATCATCGACTCGCTGACCGCCCAGCTCGCCGACCGGCTCGGCGCCGACCCGTACGGTGGCCCCAACTTCCTCGGCCCCGACGACATCGCGCAGCTCGGCAAGGCCATCGCGGCCAGCGGCGAAGTGCACCGCGCGATCGGCGAACTGTGGCCCGTCCTCACCCCGCAGGAACTGGTCGCCGACTTCCTCGCCGACCCGGCGCATCTCCCCGAGGCCGACGCCGCCGCGATCCGTCGCGAGGGCGGCGAGTGGACCGCCGCCGACATCCCGCTGCTGGACGAGGCCGCCGAACTGCTCGGCGAGGACGACTCCGCGGCCCAGGCCGCCGCCGAGGCCGAGCGCCAGGAGCGCATCGCGTACGCGCAGGGCGTGCTGGACCTCTCGTACGGCTCCCGCACCCAGGAGTTCGAGGACAAGGACGACGAGGACTCGGAGGTGCTGGCCGCGCACGACCTGGTCGACGCCGAACGCCTCGCCGACCGGCACGAGGAGGCCGACCACCGCACCGCCGCCGAACGCGCCGCCGCCGACCGCACCTGGGCCTTCGGCCACATCATCGTCGACGAGGCGCAGGAGCTGTCCGCGATGATGTGGCGGCTGCTGATGCGCCGCTGCCCGACCCGCTCGATGACGCTGGTCGGCGACCCGGCGCAGACCGCCGAACCCGGCAGCTGCGGGACGTGGGAGTCGATCCTCGCGCCGTACGTCGGCGACCGCTGGGAGCACGTACGCCTCGGCGTCAACTACCGCACCCCCGCCGAGATCATGGCGGTCGCGGCGGCGGTGATCCGGGCCGCGTACGCCGGGACTCCGACGGCCGAGGCGTTCGAGCCGCCGCGCTCGGTCCGCTCCACCGGCGTACCGCCCTGGTCCCACCGCACCGACGACCTGCCGCGCGCGGTCGCCGAAGCGGTCGCCCGGGAGGCCGACGCCGAGGGCCGCCTCGCGGTCATCGCCCAGCGGCACCACCACGAAGCCCTGCTGGCCGCGCTCCCCGCCGCGTCCGCCGGTCCGACCCCCGACCTGACCAGCCCGGTCGTCCTTCTGGACCCGCGGCAGGCCAAGGGCCTGGAGTTCGACACGGTACTCGTGACGGAACCGGCCGAGTTCGGCGTGAGCGACCTCTATGTCGCCCTCACCCGGGCCACGCAGCGCATGGGCGTGCTGCACACCGAGGCGCTCCCGGCGGGCTTGGAGGCGCTGGAAGCGCGGTAGGCACGGGACGGGCGGTGAGACCGGCGGTCGACGGCCGGCGGCCGGTACGTCCCGGCCGTCGACAGCCGAACCCTCATCCCCCTACCCTGTGTTCGTCATTCCGACCATCGACCGGAATGACGAACACTGGCGACGGCGGCGGAGGGTGGGTGAACGGCATGGGGCGACTGGTCCCAGCGGTGACCCGGGCACTGGACATACTCGAACTGTTCCTGGAGGCGGACGGCCCGCAGTCGGCCCCCGACGTGGTGCGCAAGCTCCAGCTGCCGCGCACCACCGTGCACGAACTGCTCACCACCCTGGCGGCCCGCTCCTACCTGGTCCCCGTCCCCGACCAGCCGGGCCGCTACCGCCTCGGCGTCCGCGCGTACCAGCTCGGCAGCCGGTACGCCGAACAGCTCGACCTGGCGGCCGAGGGGCAGCGGGTGGCCCGCGAGGTGGCCGCCACCTGCGACGAGACGGTGCACGTCGCGATCCTGGAGGACACCGACGTCATCTACATCGCCAAGGTCGACTCCACGCACGCCGTCCGCATGGTCTCGGCGGCCGGCCGCCGGCTGCCGGCGCACTGCACGGCCGTCGGCAAGATGCTGCTCGCCGCGCTCCCCGATGCGGAGCTGGCCGCCCGCATCGAGGGCCGCGAACTGGTCGCCCTGACCCCCGGCAGCATTACTGCGCCGGACGCGCTGCGTACCGAACTCGCCGCCATCCGGGAGCGCGGCACCGCCACCGAGCACCGAGAGTCCAACCCGGACGTCTCCTGCGTCGCGGCCCCGGTCCGCGACAGCGCCGGCCGCGTCGTCGCCGCCCTCTCCGTCTCGGCCCCCATGATCCGCTGGACGGCCGACCGGGAGTCCGAGCTCGCCGAGCTGGCACTGAAGGGCGCGAACGACCTGTCGGTCAGCCTCGGCTACCGGCCGCGCCCCCGCTGACCCGCGTGCCCGTCGAGCCGCGCCCCATCAGCCGTCGGCGGTCAGCGAGTCGAGGATGTGGTCGACGGTCTGCTCCGTGAGGCCGGGGTGCAGGAAGGCGATGCGTACGACGGTCTCGCCCTCCCACACGGTCGGCGTGACGAAGGCCGTGCCGGCGGCGAGCAGCCGCTTGGACCAGGCGTAGTAGTCGCGCGGCTGCCAGCCGGTGCGGCGGAGCAGGACGACGGACAGCTCGGGCTCGCGGAGGAGTTCGAGGCCGTCGGTGCGCTCGGCGAGCCGGGCGGTGTACTGGGCGAGCCGGACGCCGCGGGCGACCGCGTCCCGGTACGCGTCCGTGCCGTGCACGGCGAGCGAGAACCACAGGGGCAGGCCGCGCGGGCGCCGCGTGAGGTGGTACGCGTAGTCGCTCGGGTTCCACTCCAGGTCGTCGGCGCCCGCGCCGTCCCCGTGGATCGCGTCGAGGTACGCGGCGTCCTGGGTGTGGACGGCCTTGGCCAGGCGCGGGTCCCGGTAGAGCAGCGCGCCGCAGTCGAAGGGCGCGAACATCCACTTGTGCGGGTCGACGACGAGCGAGTCGGCGTGCTCGATACCGGCCATCCGGGCGCGCAGTTCGGGGACGAAGAGGCCGCCGCCCCCGTACGCCGCGTCCACGTGGAACCACAGGTCGCGGGCGCGCGCCTGCGCGGCGACGCCCGCGAGGTCGTCGAGTATCCCGGCGTTGGTGGTGCCCGCGGTGGCGACGACGGCGACGACAGGCGCGCCGCCGTCGTGCTCGGCGGCCGCCAGGGCGATGCGGACGGCCTCGCCGGTGAGCCGGTGGTCCTCGGTCGGTACGACGAGGGCGTCGATGCCGAGGATGCGCAGGGTGTTGCCGACGGAGGAGTGCACCTGGTCGCTGACGGCGACGCGTACGGGCGCGTGTCCGGTGAGCCCGAGCCGGCGCCGGCCGGTGTCGCGGGCGACGACGAGTGCGGAGAGGTTGCCGGCCGAGCCGCCGCTGACGAAGCAGCCGCCGGCGCTCTCGGGAAGCCCGGCGAGATCCGCGAAGAGGCGCAGCACCTGGTTCTCGGCGGCGATGGCGCCGGCGGCCTCCAGCCAGGACACGCCGTGCAGGGACGCCCCGGAGACGACCATGTCGAAGAGGGCCGCCGCCTTGGTGGGCGCGCCGGGGATGAAGGCGAGGAAGGCGGGGTGGTCGCAGGATATGACGGCCGGCTCGATGTCCTCGGCGTACGTACGCAGGACCTCGGCGGCCGGCCGCGGGCCCGCGCCGATCGCCCCCTTGAGGGCGACGCCGAGTTCGGCGTGGTCGCCGGGGCGGCCGAGCGGCGGCTCGGGCAGGGCGATGCGGTGGCGGAGGTGGTCCATGACCTGACGGGTGAGGTCCTCGTCGTGGGTGTGCATGGGCTCCTACCTCCTGAGCGGGCGTCGGCATCGCCGTAAGGATTCTCTGATTGGATCCAATCGGATCCAATTCGGAGGGTATGGCGCCGCCCGAGCAAGGTCAAGCCGCTCCCGGCCCCTCAGCCCTGGCCCTCGAAGTGGTCGAGCAGAGTCAGGAACTGCCGGTAGGAGTCCTGCAGATGCTCCCGCATGCGGCGCTCCGCCGCCGCCCCGTCCCCGGCGAGCACGGCCAGCGCGATCGCCTCGTGCTCGTCACGGAAGACGCAGCCCAGCTCCGCCTCGGCGCCGTACACCACATGCCAGTCCGAGCGCAGCCACAGCGCATTGCCGCCCGCGAACATCTCCGAGCGGGCCCTGGCCACCGCCTCGTGCAGCACCTCGTTGCCGCCGGCGGCCGCGACGGCGAGGTGGAAGCGGCTGTCCACGCGGTGGTACGCGCCGATGTCGGGCAGCTCGCCGACCTCCGCGTCCAGCAGCTTCACCAGGTCCCGGCGGGCGCCGGTGGAGCCGCGCTCGGCGGCGAGCCGGGCCGCGAGCGGCTCGATGGCCTGCCGGTACTCCATGTAGTCGCGCAGCGTGGCCCGGATCTCGGCGGCCACCGCGCCCTGCGCTCCGGTGCCGGCGGTGCCCACGGGGGCGGCCTCGGCCACCCGGGTCCCGCCGCTGCGGCCGAGCGTGGTGACGACCAGGCCCTCCTCGGCGAGCAGCCGCAGGGCCTGGCGCACCGTGTTGCGGCCCGCACCGAACGCCGCGGCCAGCTCCCGCTCGCTGGGCAGCCGGTCGCCGGGCTCGAAGCCGCCGAGCGCGATGCGTTTGCGCAGCGCCTCGGCGACGAGGTCCCGCGAGGCGGACCGCCGCGCCCCGTCCCGTTCCGCGTCCGTGCCGTTCACCTGCGACCCCCGGTCGATTAAAGGGCTTTTCTCGGACCCTATTGACAGCCTTCCGGAGCGACCATACCGTCCCGTGCATCTTATTCGGGTCCGCACGGACCCATTCGGAAGGAGCACGGGAGCATGACTGCAGCCGCATCCGCCGAGAACGCCGAAGGTGCCGAGGACTCCGCACCACCACCGGGCGACGCCCCACCCCGCCGCGCCAACCCCTGGAAGGTCGCCGGCGCCTCGCTGATCGGTACCAGCGTGGAATGGTACGACTTCGGTATCTACGCGACCGCGTCCGCGCTGGTCTTCCCCGATCTCTTCTTCCCCGAGGCCGGCCCGGCGCTCGGCACCCTGCTCTCGTTCACCACGCTCTTCGTCGGCTCGCTCGGCCGCCCGCTCGGCGCGATCATCTTCGGGCACATCGGCGACCGGTACGGCCGCAAGAAGGCACTGATCTGGTCGATGCTGCTCATGGGGCTCGCCACCGTCGCCGTCGGCCTGCTGCCCGGCTACGCCACGCTCGGCGTCGCGGCGCCGCTCCTCCTCGTCCTGATACGGATGACGCAGTCGCTCGCCGTCGGCGGCGAATGGGGCGGCGCGGTGCTCTTCGCCGTCGAACACGCCCCGCCCCGCCGCCGCGCCTTCTTCGGCTCCTTCCCCCAAGTCGGCGACGGCGTCGGCTACTTCCTCTCCACCGGCGTCTTCTCGCTGGTCGCCCTCCTCGGGCACGACGCCCTGGTGGACTGGGCCTGGCGCGTCCCCTTCCTGCTCTCCGCCGTCCTCGTCCTGCTCGGCCTCGTCATCCGCTCCTCGATCGAGGAGTCACCCGAATTCGAAGCGGCGCGCGCGGCGGGGGAGAGCGAGGCGAAGCAGGCGGCGCCGGTCGTCGGCGTGGTGCGCGACGCCTGGCGCACCTGGCTGCTGGCCACCGGCGCCTTCCTGATCACGGTCGGCGGCTACTACGTGATCGTCACGTTCATGTCGACGTACGCGGTCGGGCAGCTCGGCTTCTCCGAGTCCGAGGCCGCGGGCGCCGGCACGGCGGCCTCCGTCGTCGTCATCGTCTGCACGCCGCTGGCCGCGCTCGCCGCCGACCGCTTCGGAATGCGCAGGCTGACCCTGGCGGGCATCCTGCTGCACCTCGTCGTCGCCTTCCCAATGTTCTGGCTCGCCGACACCCGTACGCTGGGCGGCCTGTGGGCGGCGATGTGCCTGCCGATGCTCGCCAGCACGATCGCGTACGCGTCGATCGGCACGCTGCTGTCGGGCTGGTTCGCGCCCCGCGTCCGCTACACCGGCCTCTCGATGAGCTTCCAGCTCGCGGGCCTGCTCGGCAGCGCGGCCCCGTCCGCGGCGACGTGGCTCTTCGCGTCAACAGGCAACTCCTGGACCCCGGTCGCCCTCGCCTTCGCCGCGATGGCCGCGCTCAGCGCGACGTGTCTCCTCCTGCACCGCGCTCCGCGCAGTACGTGAGAAACACCCCCCGCTGCCGCAAGCACCCCCAAGATGATCAGTGCGGCAGCCGCCAGCGTCCCGAGCTCCGCCCACCAGGGCCCTGAGTCGTCACCCCACTCGTCGGTCTGCCCTACTTCAGGCCGTGCGTCCGGGACACCAGGGACTCGGCGAGGCGGCGGGAGATCAGGCGGCGGAGGGTGAAGACGAGCGGGGCGCGGCTGCCCACCGCGTACAGGGGCTTGGGGCTGGGCGCCTCGACGGCCTTGAGGACCGTCGCCGCCACGGTCGCGGCGCTGATGCCCGTCGCCTCGTTGCGGTCGAGATGGGTCGAGACCGTACGGAAGGCGTCGGTGTACGGGGAGCCGTCGGCGAGGTAGCGGGTGCGGCGCTCGCTGATGCCGGTGTTGATGGAGCCCGGCTCGACGGTGGTCAACCAGACGCCGTACGGGGAGAGTTCGCGGCGGGCGGCGGTCGCGAACGCCTTGACGGCCGCCTTCGAGGCCACGTACGAGGAGCGGAAGGCCAGCGGGAAGCTGGCCAGCATGGAGCCGACCATGACGACCCGGCCGCTGCGCCGCTCCCGCATCCCCGGCAGCAGCAGTTGGGTCAGCCGCACCGCACCGAAGACATTGAGCTGAAAGAGCCGCTCCAGCGCGTCCATCGGCAGCTCTTCGAGGGCGGCGAGCTGGCTCTCGCCCGCGTTGTTGACCAGTACGTCGACCGGTCCCGCCGCCGCCGCGCACGCCTCGATGCTCGCCGGGTCGGTGAGGTCGAGCGCGAGATAGGCCGCGCCGGGCAGCCGCTCGGCCTCGGAGATCTTCTCGGGCGCGCGGCTGGTGGCGATCACGTGGTAACCGCGGTCCAGCAGGGCCCGGCAGACGGCCCGGCCGATGCCGGAGGAGGCACCGGTGACCAGCGCCGTACGCCGAGCCGTGTCACGTACCGCACCGCGTGTGTCACGTGCCGCGTCGCCCGTCACGCCAGGTCCTTCGCCAGCGCCCGGCCCGCCGCGCGGCCGGAGAAGATGCAGCCGCCGAGGAACGTGCCCTCCAGCGCGTTGTAGCCGTGCACCCCGCCGCCGCCGAAGCCGGCCACCTCGCCCGCCGCGTACAGCCCCTCGAAGGGCGTGCCGTCAGGGCGTACGACCTGCGCGTCCAGCGTGGTTTCCAGGCCGCCGAGCGTCTTACGGGTGAGCAGGTTCAGCCGTACGGCGATCAGCGGGCCGTGCGCCGGGTCCAGCAGCCGGTGCGGCTTGGCCACCCGCACGATCTTGTCCGCCAAGTAGGCACGCGCGTTGCGCACCGCCATCAGCTGCATGTCCTTGGAGTACGCCGAGCCCACCTCGCTGTCGCGGGCCACGACCTCCCGCCGCACCTGGTCGTAGTCCAGCTCGGGGCCGCTGCCCAGCGCGTTCATCCCGCTCACCAGGTCGCGCAGGTTGTCGCGGACGACGAAGTCCGCGCCGTGCTGCATGAACGCGGCCACCGGGCCGGTCGGACCCTTCTTCGTCCGGCCGAGCGTCATCTTGAGGTCCTTGCCGGTGAAGTCCGGGTTCTGCTCGGACCCCGAGAGCGCGAACTCCTTCTCGATGATCGACTGCGTGAGGATGAACCAGCTGTGATCGTGGCCGCCGGCCCGGATGTGCCGGAGCGTGCCGAGCGTGTCGAAGCCGGGGAAGTACGGGGGCGGCAGCCGCCGGCCCGTGGCGTCCAGCCAGAGCGAGGACGGGCCGGGGATGATCCGGATGGCGTGGTCCGGCCAGATCGGGTCCCAGTTCCGGATGCCCTCGACGTAGTGCCACATGCGGTCGCGGTTGACGATGCTGCCGCCCGCGCTCTCGGTGATCTCCAGCATCCGCCCGTCGACGTGCGCGGGCACCCCGCTGATCATCCGCTCCGGCGCCGGGCCGAGCCGGTCCACCGGCCAGTTCTTGCGCACCAGGTCCGGGTTGCCGCCGATGCCGCCCGAGGTGACGACCACGGCCTGCGCCCGCAGCTCGAACGAACCGGCCGCCGTACGCGAGGACTTCACACCCCGCGCCGCGTCCGATGGCTCCAGCACCGTGCCCCGGACGCCGACCGCCGCACCGTTCTCCACGATCAGCTCGTCCACCTGGTGCCGGTGCTTGAACGTCACCAGCCCGCGGTGCTCGGCCGCCAGCACCGGGTCGCGGAAGACGCGTACGACCTCCGGCCCCGTGCCCCACGTCAGATGGAAGCGCGGCACCGAATTGCCGTGCCCGGAGGCGAGTCCGGAACCCCGCTCGGCCCAGCCGACGTTCGGCATCAGCCGCAGCCCCAGCTCGTGCAGGTAGGCGCGCTTCTCCCCGGCGGCGAACTGGACGTACGCCTGCGCCCACTGGCGCGGCCAGTGGTCCTCCCGCTCCCGGTCAAAACCGGCCGAGCCCAACCAGTCCTTCAGCGCCAGCTCGTAGGAGTCCTTGATGCCCATCCGGCGCTGCTCGGGGCTGTTCACGAGGAACAGCCCGCCGAGCGACCAGAACGCCTGGCCGCCCAGGTTCGCCGCGCTCTCCTGATCCACGACGAGCACCTTGCGCCCGGCCCTGACCAGCTCGTACGTCGCGACGAGCCCGGCCAGTCCGGCCCCCACGACGATCACATCGGCCTGTTCGCGCTCACTCATTCCGAGCCCCTTCGCTCTGGACGCTCCCGCTCCGGCTGTTACTGCCCCTGCTGGTGTTCCGGGGTGCTGTAGGCGTTGACCACATGCCGGTACAGCTCCTCGCGGCGCCGCCGTACGGCCGCGTCGTCCGGCTCCATCAAGCACTGCACGGTGGTGCCGTCGTGCACGGCGACCAGCGCGTGCCCGAGCCCCGTACGGTCGGTGACCACCCGCCCGCCGCGGGCCAGCGCGGCCTCGACGATCGGCAGCAGGGTGTCGTGGATGGCCTGCTCGCGCGCGGCCATCACCCGGCGCAGAGAAGGATTGCGCAGCGCGTGCGCGGTGAACTCCGCCGTCACGCGATACCACGCGTCATCGATCGGTACGGCGTCCAGCACGGCCCGCAGCGCCTCGTCCGCCGACACCGACTCCAGGGTGCCGAGCCGGTCCAGGGCGTCCCGCAGATCGGCCACCATCGTCGCCGACCGCTGCTCCCACATGGCGAGGAACAGCTCGTCGAGCGAGGTGAAGTTCGAGTAGAAGGCGCCCCGGGTGTACCCGGCCCGCTCACACACCTGGTCCACGGTGGACCGGCCGAAGCCCTCTTCGGCGAAGACCTCCAGCGCGGCGTCGAGCAGCCGCTGCCGGGTCTGCGCCCGCCGCCGGGTGACACGTCGCGGCCGGGCTGCCGCCTCCGCCGATGTCATGACCGGTCCCGCCTTCCGCCGTACGCCGTTCGATACGCGAATGTATGGGATGCATTCGTGTATCGACAAGGGTATGGACAAGGCGACGAGAAACAGCGTGGCGCCGGGCCCGCGGTGATCAGCGGTGGCCGTGGCCTTCCCGCTGCCGGTCCGCCAGTGGGACCGCGGACTGCGGCTGGAGCGCCAGGTCGCGTCGATACCAGGTGCCTTGCTTACCGCCGAGGTCGGCCGGGCCGGCTGGGCCGACCGGGACGAACCCGGCTTTGATCAGCACCTTCCGGGAAGCGGCATTCTCGTGGGCGGCGGCCGCCCGCAGCGTGTGCAGCCCGTGCCGCGCTGCCGCCAGCCGGCACAGCTCCTGGACGGTCGCGGTCGCCACGCCGCAGCCGGCGACGTGCTGCGCGACCCGGTAACCGAGGTCGGCAGTGCGCTCTTCGATGTCGACCAAGTTGAACCTGCCCAGTACCGCACCGTCCTCGGCGACGAGCACGTAGAAGGCACAGATGCCGGCCTCCTGCTCGGCCAGCAGGGCGTTGTACCGGTCGGCGAACCGGTCGAAGAAGTCGTCGCCGCGGTCGGGGACCGAGGCAGCGAAGTAGGCGCGGTTGGCCAACTCGAAGGCCAGGACCGCCGGGGCATGACGAGCATGCAGCCGCTTCAGCTCGGGCATTGCCCGACTCTACCCAGAGCGTCGGTCGGTCGATACGCCGTTCGACCGCTTCTCCCTCGACGGCTTCTCGCGGAGGGCGTCGACGACCGCGCGCTCCAGGACCGCCGACTTGTTGATCAGTGTGCCCTTCTTGCCCATGGAGGTGTCCCTGATGAGGTAGCTCCGTTCGCCCAGGTACTCCAGGGTGGTCGAGTCGAAGATCCAGGTGGTGCGCTCACCGGTGCGGGTGTTGTCGCGCGCCACGCCGATCCCGTGCCGGCCGGCCGCGTCCACCGCGTCGGGGTCCTTGATCACGCCGGGGATCTTCGCCGCGGCCTTGTAGAGGGCGGCCGCGGTCCTCGGCGGCATCACTGTCTCCCGCAGCAGCTCACCGATGGCGTCGAAGGTGTCCTGGTCCTGGTCCCGGTCCTTGGCCGGGGTGTCGCGCGTGTCCTGGTCCCGGGTGATCTCGGTGTGGAGCCGCCGGAGCAGGACGTCGGGGTCGGTGGGCAGCGAGGCCAGCCACGCGTAAGTCGGCCGGTCGAGGCCCGCCGGGTAGCCGACGGCGGGCTCGCCGTCCGGGACGCCGACCTCGATCGGGAAGTACCTGCCGTCCTGGTGGATCAGGCCGACGTCGATCACCGGTCCCGCCTGCTGCGACATCCAGACCTCACGCTCGCGGGGCTCGGTCAGCTTCACCGGGTCACCGAATGCGAAGTCCCCCTCGGTCTGCAGTGACTTGACGTACACGAACTGGTCACCGGTGACCTTCTGTTCGCCGCTCTTCGCGGCGACCGAGGCGATCCGGTCGAGCAGCACGGCCGCGCCACGCGGAGCCGTGGCATGGGAACCCTTGCCCGCGGCGGACGGTGCCGGAGCGCTGTCCTGGCCGGTCACGGCGAGCGTGGTCAGCAGCACCCCGCCCAAAGCCAGTCCGGCGGCGGGCAGCAGAACGGCGGGGCGCAGGAGACGGGGGCGGGGGCGTGCGGTGGCGCGGTCGCCGTCCTGGTCGATCAGACGCATCAGGGTGTCCTTGTGGTGGAGGTGACGGCCCGGGGGGAGGTCCCGTTCGGCCGGGGCCGGCAGCAGCCGGGCCAGTTCCTCGCGTGCGTCCCGCTCGGGGCCGGAGGTACGGTCGTTCATCGGGCTTCCTCCTGGATGGGCAGGGCCACGAACGCGGCCCTGCTCTCTACCTCTCCGCGGCCGGGACGGGGTTCCCTTCCGGACCGGACCGCTTCTCCGGGGCGTGCTTCCCGCGCGGACCCGCCCGGCGTCCGGCCGAGTTCCTCGTCGGTGAGCCGGCGCAGCCGGGTACGGGCGCGGGACAGCCGCGACCGCACGGTGCCCACCGGGATGCCCAGGGCCTCGGCGGCCTCGGCATAGTCCAGCCCGGACCAGACGCAGAGGGCCAGCACCTCGCGTTCCTGGCGGCGGAGTCCGCCCAGTGCCTGCCGGACCGCGGCGAGCCGCCGTGCGTCGTCGACGCGTCCGACCGTGGCATCCGCGATGTCCGCCACCAGTTCCGGTGCGGGGCGGCGGGCCAGGAAGGCCAGGCGCCGCCCGATACCGCGGTTGGCGTTGCGTGCCTTGTTCGTGGCGATCCCGAGCAACCACGGCCGCAGCGAGTCGCCCTCCGGCTCGACGGCGTGACGAGTACGCCACGCCGCCAGGAACGTTTCGGACAACACCTCCTCGGCCGTCGACCAGTCGCCCGACAGCCGGTAGGCGTGGTTGTAGACCTCCCGCACGTATTCCTCGTAGAGCGCGGCGAACGCCTCGTGGTCGCCCGCCCTGATTCGTGCGCGCATGCGCTCCGGATCTCCCTGTTCATCACATCTCACACCACCTACCTCTCCGGCCGGCCCGAGGAGTTCCCGTGACGCGCACCACACCGCGGGGCCGACCGCGGACCTGCTGATGCGCGCCCTGGGGCCGTTGATGCGGTACGACGGTCAGGCGCCCGGCGGCACGTAGGACGGTCGCCCGCGCCCGGCGGTGGCGCGGTAGCCCGCAATCCCGGCGAGGGCCGCGAGCGCGGCACCGGCAGCGGTCCACAGCCAGCGGGCCGACCACCAGCCCGAGGACCAGCCGCCGTCCGGTTCGGGCTGCGCGGCCGACCCCTGGACCAGGGGTGCGGCGAGCGAGCCGTCCACGTCCTGGGCGCTGCCCGCGTCCGTGGTGGTGGCGGTCACCGCCGCCTCGACCGGCAGGCCGGCGTCGGCGGACGCGGTGTGCAGGGTGGTGAGGCGGACGTAGTACGCGCCGGGGAGCGGGTCGTTCGACCAGGGCTCGGTGTCGGCGCGGACCGTCCGCAGCGCGCAGGAGAGCTTGACCGTCGTGGCGTCGGCGGCGGCCGTCCTGGTCTGCGTGCCGTACCGGCACGCCTGCCGGCGGCGCAGCCCGTCGTACACGTCCAGCTGCCAGGTCGAGTCGCCGTGCCGCGCGTCGGCGTCGGGCAGTTCGACGGTCGCGTCCACCGTGGCGCCCTGGCCCGCGTCGGCCGGGAACTGCCAGTAGAGGTAGTCACCGGTGGATGCCTGGGCGGTGGCCTGCTGGCCCGGCCGGATGACCGTGGCGGTACGGAAGGAGGTACCGGCCTCGGTGGGCGCGGGGGCGTCCTCGGGGTCGGCGGTCTCGGAGGCGGACGCGGAGGGGGTCGGGGCCGGGTCATCGGCGGGTGAGGCGAGTGAGACGGGAGAGGCGGATGAGGCGGGCGCGGCCATCGCGGGCCCGGCAAGGGCGAGCTGGGCCGCCCCGGCCGTGCCGAGGAGCGCCGCACCGGCGAGCAGAGCGGCGGACCAGCGCCGCCGTACGGAAGCTGCGGCAGACATCAGTTGGTCCTCCAGACGGTGACGCGCCAGCGCGAGATCCAGCCCCACAGCACCCCGGCGACCAGGCCGATGAGGGTGAGTGCGATGAGGAACCACCAGCCGTGGCCCAGTCCGAGGAACGCGGCGTCGGACGCCGTGGACGGACCGTCCACCACGTCCACGGACAGCTCGACGGGCAGCCCCGGCTCGGCCTTCACCGAAGCGGGCGCGGAGAAGGCGTTGCTGACACGCAGACAGACGGTCTCGGGGACCGGCTCGCCGTCCGCGTCCTCCGCCGCCTCGCCGTCGTCGGCCTTCGGGTAGCGCAGGCCGGTCGAGAGGACGTCCGTACGGCCGTCACCCGTGGCCTCACCGCGCACGATCTCCCGGCCGCGCAGTGTCGAGGCGCGCAGCTGCACCCCGTAGTCGTCGTTGACGGCGCGGTCGGCGGCGATGCTCACCGAGGCGCGCAGCTCCTGACCGGGCCGCACGTCCACCCGGTAGAAGCGGTGCTCGCCGAAGGACTCCCGGTCGGTGTAGAGCCCGGCCTTCAGCTGCGGTGCCCCCTCGCAGCTGTCGGCGCCCTTCGCCGGCACCGGAGTGACGGCCGGCTCGACCGTCCGGTGCACCAACTGCTTGACCCGGCCGGAGAGCTCGTCCTTGTGCTGCACCGAGGTGTACGTGCCGCCGGTGGCCTCGGCGATGCAGCTCAGCTGGGTACGCGTCTTGGCGTCCGGCACCAGGCCGAGCGTGTCGACGGTGAGGTGGATGCCCTTGGCCGCGATCTCGCGCGCCACCTCGCACGGATCGAGCGGCTGGCAGGTGTCCTCGCCGTCGCTGATCAGCACGATGCGGCGGGCCCCGTCGCCGCCCTCCAGGTCGTCCGCTGCCTTGAGCAGGGCCGGGCCGATCGGGGTCCAGCCGGTCGGCGTCAGCGTCGCCACCGCGGTCTTGGCCTCGGTGCGGTCCACCGGGCTCACCGGGTACAGCGCGCGGGTGTCCTTGCAGCCCACCTTGCGGTCGTCGCCGCGGTACTCGGCACCGAGCGTACGGATGCCAAGCTGGACCTCCTGGGGCACCGCGTCCAGTACCTCGTTGAACGCCTGCTTGGCCGCGGACATCCGGGACTGCCCGTCGATGTCGCGAGCCCGCATCGAGCCGCTGACGTCGAGTACGAGGTCGACCTTGGGGGCGTCCTTGGCGGTGTGTCCGGTGGCCGGTTCCCCGGCCGAGGCGGTCGCCGGTGCGAGCCCGCCCGTCAAAGTGACCAGCAGGCCGCACACCGCGGCCGCCAGTCGCCGTCTTATGATCATCGCCGGATCATATTGATCTTGCGGGCGAACTGCCCAACTCGCCCGGTGGAGCGCCCGCCACGAAGGTGCGGCGCGCCCTATCGGGGCGGCAGCAGCGTGACCCGGAAGCGCTGCGCCGGCCCGACGTTCCCGGCCGCGTCCAGCGCCCGGTACTCGACGGTGTGCGTGCCGTAGTCCGGCGTGGCGTCGTCCCAGGGGACGGCACGGGGCGTGCCGAGCTTCCCGTACACGAGGTCGTCGATCACCGTGCCCTCGGGGGAGAAGCGGAACGGCGCGTCCGCGTCCGTGGGCCACCCGAAGTACGTGAACCAGCCGTCCCCGTCGACCCGGAACTGCGTCACCACATAGCCGTCGCGGTCATCCCTTCCCGTGAGTTTCATCGTGAACGGCCCGTCGTACACGTACTCCACGGGCTCGCCGGAGCGGCGCACGGTCCGCAGCGGCTCGGAGAGGGCGTACGCGACGGTGGCCGGAGTGGCGTCGACGGCCCAGGTCAGGCGGGTGGCGGGCGAGGGACGGGTGCCGCTGATGCGGGCCGAGACGGTGTGGCTCCCCGGGCGGAGACGCAGCGTGCGCAGATCGAGGTCGCGGTCGTTGCCCCGGTTGGCGACCGGGCGGCCGTCCACCGCCCAGGAGACCCGCGCCACGCCCCGTACGGGGTGGGTGGTGTCGGCGTAAAGGACGGACGACGCGCCTACGGGGGCGTCGGTGGCGGTGTGCCCGGTGAACTCTTCGGCGACGGACGCCGGCTCGGTGGTCACGGACGGGTCCACGGTCCAGCCGACCGTCCGCGTCAGCGCGGCCGAGCCGCGGACGGCCGGGTCGCGGACGAACGGGGTCGGGTCGGTGACGGTGGCCGTGAGGCGGCGCGGCCGCGTACCGGGGAGTGCGTAGCGGCGCAGGTCCAGGCTGCGCAGTCCGGCCGCCCCGGGGAGCGGCCTGCCGTCCACCCTCCAGGTGACGCGGAGTTCGCCACCCGTGGGGTGCAGCGTGTCGACCCATACGGTGCGGTCGGCGCCTACGGGGGCGTCGTTCGGCGTGTGGCCCTGCACCAGGTTCACCTTCGAGGCGATGGCCCGCGTCATGACCTCGCGCTCCACCTGGTCGAAGGGGTAGCCGAGGGTCTTCATCATCGAGTGCGCGCTGGGCCGCCAGACGCCCTTCGTGCTGTACATCCCGCCTTCGTGGCGCCCGATGCGGCCGCCGGACTCGCTCTCCTCGCCCAGCCAGCGCCACCACTTCTTGCGCTGCTCCCGCATCTGCCGTTCGGTGAGCACGGTGTGGTGGGCCGACGCGGGCTCGCCCTCCGTATACCGGCCGCCGGGGACGCCGCGCTGGTAGTAGTCGTACTCGTCCTGCAGCTTCCCCAGCGAGTGGCCGATCTCGTGCGGGGTGATCAGCGAGGAGAGCGAGTTGCCGCCGGACGCGGTGGCGTACGTGCCGCCCGCGCCGCCGTAGGTGTCGCTGTGCGCCAGCCCGACGATCTGCCGGTTGGCCGCCGACGTGCCGGTCACCAGATCGCTGACCGCCTTGGCCTTGGCGTCGTCCATCGTGATCAGCCGCTGCACGCTCTGCGCGTCGCAGCCGCCCCAGAAGCCCATGTCCAGCGCGGTGTCACGGCGCGGCGCGGTCAGCCCCGGATCGCAGTCGACGCCGGACTCGGCGGACGGCGTCTGCACCGCCCAGACATTGATGTACGAGCGGTACGAGGCGAACGGCTCGGTGCTCCACAGCACATTGAGGTGCTTCGCGACGTCGGCCCGGAACTCCGGCATCTCGTCCGCGGTGTAACCGTCGCCGAGGAAGACCAGGTTGAAACGCTTCTCCGCGGGCCCGGTGCGCTGGATCGGCAGTACCTCGGCGGTCGCCGTGACGGACCTCTCCCGCGGTGCCGCGCCGGCCGCCGGCACCGGCACCAGTACGGCCGCGCACAGCAGCCCGACGGCCGCCAGCAGCCCGGCGGCCCGCCCTCTGCGTCCAGCGCTCACGTCGACCGCCCCTCCTCGCGCGTACGTACGGTGGCCGGAGCGTACGGGGGTGGCCAACGCGCCGTAAAGAGGCGCAAGTTGGCCACGGTGCGGGCGGGATGGCTAGGCGTGGATTCCGGCCGGGCTGCCGTCGCCGTCCCCGGACGGCGGCTCGTGCTCCGGGAGGGCCGGCGTCTCGATGCGCCAGGCGATGCGCTGCTTGTCCTGGACGACGCGGCGGTACACGTACAGCACGACGGACAGCAGCAGGATGCCGACCGCGATGAGCGTGTCCTTCGGGCCACCCTGCGCGGCCAGCGAGGGATGCGTGACACCCACCGCGACCACCACGACATCGATGACCAGCACCGCCCAGGCGATCGGTATCCAGATACGGCCGCGGCGGATCGGGCGGGGCCAGTCCGGTCGGTCCTTGCGCAGCAGCAGGAAGGCGGAGACCGCCAGCACGATCGCTACCAGGTAGCCGAAGTTGCTGGCGATCAGGATGCTCAGCGGCTCCCCGAGGAGCAGCAGGATCGCGCTGTTCAGTACGGCGTCGAGGGTGAGCGCGCGGCCCGGTACGCCCCAGCGGTTCAGGTGGTCGAGCTGCCGGACGGTCATCCTCTCGCGGGCCAGCCCGTACAGCGCCCGGCCGCCGTCCGCCGTGGTGGACACCATCCCGAGGAACATCGAGGAGACGAGGATGAGGACGCCGAGCGAGGAGAAGCCGCCGAGCGCCTGCTCGAAGGCGATCGCGAACGCGCCAACCGGGTCCTTCCGGATGGCATCCTCGCCGACCGACCCCACCATGGCGAGCGGCACGACGAAGAAGAGGACGAGGGAGAGGAGCGAGGTGGCGCGCAGCGCCTTGGCGGTGTCGCGGACCGTGTCCTTGTACTCGGGCGCGAACGAGGCGCAGATCTCGGTGCCGTACGTGGTCCACGCGGTGACGTAGAACCACACGATCAGCGTCGTCCAGCTGCCGCCGTGGTACCAGGTCAGGTTGGCCGTGTGCCAGGTGTGGCCGCTCAGGAAGGGCGCCGCGACGACCACGACGAGGCCGCACAGCACAATGCCGCTGGTGATCTTCGAGGCGCGGGCGGTGAGCCGTGCGCCGAAGTAGTTGCAGGCCCAGGCGGCGAAGACGGCGGCGACACCGATCAGTTCGGCCAGGCCGACCGCGTGGCCGGGGAGGAGGGACACCTCGGGCGTGCCGGGGAACCAGTGCGCGGTGACGAGCGCGCCGATCGCCGCCGCGTTCACCGCGATGCTGAACGACCAGCCGATCCAGTAGCCGTACGCGGCGACGGCGCCGAGCGGCGCGAAGTACCGCTTCCAGCCCTCCGAGGCGTACCGGCTGACGCCGCCGGACTTGCCGGGGAACATCGCGGCGGTCTCGGCGAACAGCATGTTCTGCAGCAGGCCGATCAGCGCGCCGCCGACCCAGAGCGCGATCGCGGTCCAGGCGCCGATCGCGCCGATGCCGTAACCGACCGTCAGCAGCAGGCCGTTGGGGATCACCAGGGCGATCGCGAACCCGTCGCGCCAGGTGAGGGACTTGCGCAGGTTGTCCATGCTCTGCCGCCCGTCTCTTGAGGAACTTCGGCCGGACGCACGTCCGTTGTTCAGGCGTGCCAAAAATGTGTTCGCCGTCACAATAATTGGGTATTATTGGAAGGCAAGAGGCCGGACGGAAAACGGTGAAGGGGTGGGCGGCATGGTGGCCGAGCGCGGGGTGCCGGAGCGGACGGGAGCGGTGCCGGCCGGGGCGGACGTCCAGCGCGAGCGGATACTGCGCGCGGCGGCCCTCGCCCTCGCGGAGCACGGCTTCGACGCCGCGCGGCTGCGCGACGTGGCCAACTCCGCGCAGGTCTCCATAGGGTCGATACAGCATCACTTCGAGACCCGTGACGCGCTCTTCCGGCACGCCTTCGAGTGGTCGATAAGCGAGCTGATCGGCCGGTGGCGGTGCACGGCCGTCGGCGAGCCGGACCCGTGGCGCCGGTTCGAGCTGCTCGTACGGGAGCTGACCGGCGACCCGGACCTGATACGGCGCTGCACGACCTGGACCGAGTTCTGCGCGAGCGCGGCCCGCCACGAGGAGCTGCGGGACGGGATACGGCGGGTCCACGACGAGTGGCGGGCCCTGGTCTCCGGCATCCTCGCCGAGGGCGTGGCGAGCGGCGAGTTCACGCCGGTCATGTCCCAGGAGGCCGTCGTGGGCGCGGTGATGGCGGTGGTCGACGGCTGCGACATGACCATCGCGACGGACGGCGGCCTGACACCGGAGCGGTACGCCGAGGTACTCCTCGGCACGGGCCGCGCGGTCTTCGGGGTGCGGGGAGAGGGGAGGAGCTCCGGTGAGTGGTGAGCAGTTTCCGCATCTGTTCCGGCCGTTGCGGATCGGGTCCACGACGTTGAAGAACCGCATCGTGTCCTCAGGGCATGACACCGTGCTCGTCCGGGACGGGCAGGTGACCGACGACCTCGTGGCGTACCACGAGGCGCGGGCCGTGGGCGGGGTCGGCCTGATCGTCGTGCAGGTCGCCGGGGTGCACGAGTCGGCGCGGTACACCACCCACGTCCTCATGGCGACCGACGACACCTGCATCGAGGGGTACCGCCGTCTCGCGGACGCCGTGCACCGGCACGGCGCGCGGACCGTCGGTCAGATCTTTCACCCCGGCCGGGAGATCCTGGAGTCGCGGGACGGCTCGGCGCCGGTCGCCTGGGCGCCGTCGGCGACCCCGAGCGAGCGGTTCCACGTCATGCCGCGGGCCATGACGGTGGCGGAGATCCAGGAGGTCGTACGGGGATACGGCGCGGCGGCGCGGCGGCTGCGGGACGCGGGCATGGACGGCGTGGAGATCGTGGCCAGCCACGGCTATCTCCCGGCCCAGTTCCTGAACCCACAGGTCAACTGCCGCACCGACGACTACGGCGGCAGCGACGCGAAGCGGCTGCGCTTCCTGCGCGAGATCATCACGGCGGTGCGGGAGGCCGCGGGGCGGGACTTCACGGTCGGGCTGCGCATCTCCGGTGACGAGCTGAGCCACGACGGGCTGTCGTCCGCGCTGGTCGTGGACGTGGCGACGCGGCTGGACGAGGACGGGCTGCTGGACTACCTCAGCGTGTGCGCCGGCAGCTCGGCCACGCTGTCCGGCGCCCTGCACATCGCGCCCCCGATGTCCGAGCCCGCCGGATACACCGCGCCGCTGGCCGCCAAGGTGCGCGCCGCCGTGAACGTGCCGGTCATGGTCGCGGGGCGGATCAACCAGCCGCAGGAGGCGGACCGGATCATCGAGCGGGGGCAGGCCGACGCCTGCGCCATGACCCGGGCGCTGATCTGCGACCCGGAGATGCCGGAGAAGGCCGGCGCCGGGCGCGCGGACGACATCCGGGCCTGCATCGGCTGCAACCAGGCGTGCATCGGCCACTTCCAGCGCGGCTTTCCGATCTCCTGCATCCAGCATCCGGAGACGGGCCGGGAGCGGCGCTTCGGGGTGCTGCCGACGATCACGCGCCGGAAGCGGGTACTGATCGCGGGCGGCGGGCCCGCCGGGCTGAAGGCGGCGGCGGTCGCGGCGGCCCGCGGGCACGACGTCACGCTGCACGAGGCGGCGCGCCGAACCGGCGGGCAGGTGCTGCTGGCCGAACGGCTGCCGGGGCGCGCGGAGTTCGGCGGTGCGGTGACGAACCTGGAGCGGGAGGCGCGGCAGGCCGGGGCCCGTATCGTCACCGGCTCGCGGGTCGACGCGGAGCTGCTGAGTGCCGAGCGGCCGGACGCCGTGATCGTCGCGACCGGCGCCCGGCCCCGCCGGCCGGCGCTGGAGCTCGTGGACGAGCCGGTCGTACTGGACGCCTGGGACGTCATACGGGGCGCCGAGGTGCCGCGGGGCCGGGTGGTCGTGGCGGACTGGCGCGGCGACTGGATCGGGCTCGGCGTGGCCGTCCAGCTCGCCGGGCTGGGCCGGAAGGTCACGCTGTGCGTCACGGGGTTCGGCGCGGGCGAGCATCTGCAGCAGTACGTACGCGGGGCGATGCTCGGCGAGGCGGTGCGGGCGAAGGTGGACGTGGTGCCGAACGTCCGGCTGTACGGCGCGGACAGCGACACGGTCTACCTCCAGCACACCCTCACCGAGGAGCCGGTGCTGCTGGAAGGGGTCGGGTCGGTCGTCCTCGCCCAGGGGCACGAGCCGGTGCGCGCTCCCGCGGCGGAGACCGACCTGCCGGAGCTGCCGCCCGGGTCCCTGATATCCATCGGCGACTGCGTGTCACCCCGGACGGTCGAGGAGGCGGTCCTGGAGGGCCTGCGGGCGGCGGCGGAGCTGTAACGCAGGCCGCGTGGCGCCGTGTGGAGGAAGTCGGCGACCTGGTGGGGCTGCCGGCGGCGGCAGCGCGGATTTTTTACTACCTTGCGGAAGACCGTTCAGTCCTTGATCCGCGATCCGCTGTTGAGCTTCGGCAACGAGATGGGTCAGACCGCTCTGCCACCCGCGGCACCCCCGCCAGTGCCCCGCATCGGGGCTCGGCGGCGGCGCCACAGGCGGAGGGAGCGCCGGTCAGCTGGCGCTTGCCGGGACGATATGGAGCCCTCAGCTTCACAGAGAGAGCTACTTGTCACTTCACGGCAGCTTTGGGAGTGCAGGGCCGAACCGTTGGCTTCGTGGAAGTGTGCCTCAGCGGGCTATCAGCGACTGCGGGAGGCTTTGGGGCTGACGAGGCGGGTGGCACGCCACTGAGGTCCGGCGCTGATGGACGTGGTCCGGGAGAGGCCGACGGTCGGCACAGCCTCGCCGATGTCGCTGGGCTCGACCTCCCCTTCCTGCCCGGCCTTCGGCGTGAGGAGCCAGATGCACCCGCCATCGGCGAGCGACCCGAGGGCGTTGGCCAGTTGGTCGGCGAGGTCGCCGTCCTGGTCGCGGAACCACTGGAGCACCACGTCAGCCACGTCTTCGTAGTTCTCGTCGACCAGCTCATTGCCGGTGACTGCCACGATGGCGTCGCGCAGCTCCTCGTCGGCGTCGTCGGCGTGGCCGAATTCCTGAACCACTTGCCCGCTCTGAAGACCCAGCTTGGCGGCGGGGCTGATCTGCTCGTTCTCGGACGTGGTCATCATGACCTCCTGTGTCAACGGGGGACGCGACCGCCCCTTACTTGCTGTAGCAAAGTAGATTCGAAGAGCGTTCGGCTGGTGAGGCGGGAGACCGGGTGGTACGGCGTCGGCCGTTACGCGCCCGCGCAAGGCCCCCTCCCGCTCGTCGGCGGATCAGATCCACCCGCAGCGGCCCCGCGAACATCATCACTGTCAGTCGATGGGGTGGAGGGGGATGTCGAGGTAGGACTCGGCGCCGGTCGGGGAGGTGATGTCGATGGTGAACGCCGGGGTGGTGTTGTCGTAGGCGAAGAAGGGGTCGTGGGTGTCGATGATCAGCTGGAGCTGGTGGCCCTTGGCCACGACGTAGTCGGCGGGCTGGAGGGGGATGGTCACGGTCGTGGCCTGGCCCGTGTGCTCGGCGGCGGTGACGGTGCAGGGGGCGTGGGTGATGATGTGGGCCCTGCCGGTGGCCGGGTCGGTGTCGAGCAGGTAGGCGACGATCGTGGCGTCCGCCTGCTGCGACTTGACCGTCACCCGCAGTTCCAGCTCGCCGCGGACGCGTGAGGACTGCGGCAGCTGCGTGGTGGTGAAGACGGCGGCCAGGCCGCGGTCGATTTCGGTGGTCTTGTAGGCGTGGGGCAGGCCCATGCGTTCGGCCATGCCGGTCTGGACGAGCTTGGGGGCGACGACGATGTCGGTGCCCTTGCCGGTGGCCTTCACCGAGCGGGTCCAGCCTGCCTGCGGGTTGCTCTCGGAAAGTTGCCCGTCCCTCTCCCCGGCGGGTGCGTCGGCGAGGTGGAACCGCCGCTTCGGCAGGGCGAAGTCGCCCCAGGAGGGGTGGCGGACGTCGGAGAGGGGGTTGAACATGTACTCCGAGCGGACGTCGAACCGCGGAGTTTCCCCGTCGCCGGCGCTGCCGCCGAGGTGGTGGTCCATCCACCGGTAGGCCATGTCGGTGGGCTTGGCGGGGAGGCCGGCCAAGCCCGGGAGCTCGGCGTTGCCGTGGTCGCCGACCTGGACGAGGAGCGTCTTGGGCCCGGTCAGACGGTTGTGGAAGTCGATGACGGCGGGCACCGAGAAGATGGTCTCGTGCCAGGAGGTGGTCAGCAGGATGGGCGTCGCGGCGTCGTTGTAGGCGTCCAGGTAGTTCTTGGGCGACCGTTGCGCGGCGAACTCCCTGACCTTGTCGTCGATGGTGTTGGCGCGGATCTTCTGGATGACCTCGCGGAACTCCTTCGAGCACCGGTCCTCGCCGAAGAGCTGCACGAGCGCCTCGAACGCCTTGAGGTGGCGGGTGCCGTTCTCGTACAGCGAGGTGAAGAGGTCGGCCCAGGCGCTGGTGCCCGCGACGGCCTTGATCCGCGGGTCCCGCGCGGCCGCGAGCAGGCTCGTCCCGGCGCCGTAGGAGGAACCGAAGAACCCGATCCGGTCCGAGTCGACATCGCCCTGCTGGATCAGCCAGTCGATGACCTCGGTGGCGTCGGCGACGTCCTGCGGTCCGGCGACGTGGATCTCACCCGTGGACTCGGCGAGGCCGCGCTGGCTGTAGGCCAGGACGGCGTAGCCGCCCCGCGCCCAGCGGGAGAGCATGCCGAGGTAGGCCCGGTGCCCGATGTTGATCAGCGGGGCGGGCAGGACGACCGCCGGACAGGTCTGTCCGGGTGCGAGGTCGCGCGGGACGCTCAGCGACGCGTCCAGGACGGTCCCGTCCTGCATGGTGAGCGAGACCTCCGAGTACCGGGCGGTCTCCGCGTACATCTCGTACTCGTCGGCCAGGCCCCACTGGTCCACCCGGCCGATCCGGCGCGGCGACGGGTCCAGCAGCGCTTCGCGGATCGCGCCCAGCTTCGTGAGGTCGTCGGCGCCGAGCGCGAACGGGGTCTCCGCAGTTCCGTCAACAGACATGGCTGTACCCGCCTTCTGTGAAAGGGATGGTAACGAGGTGTCAGACACATGCTCACCCCGCCAACATCACTCCCGGAAAGCGTTCCGTGCTGGCCACTCGAACGGATGAATGACGCCGTGGAAACCTTCAGACGGACAACAGGCCAGAGCTTGACCGAGAACGGCCGGGCGCATCCGGATCGCGCAGCGGCCGCAGACCACCCAGCACCGGCACCGTCCGGCGATTTGTCCAAGAACCCCGGCGGAGCCTCCAGTCCGTGCGCTGTCCGACCATGATTGTTCTCAGCGCCAACGGCTGTACCGATGTTCCCCGAGGCCGGTGGCGAGGCGCCGACCGCTTCGCCGGTGGCCCCGCTCGACCGCGGCGGTCCGGCCCGCCAAGGTGTCGCCCGTCAGCGGCCGCCGTGCCGGGCCTCTGCTCAGGAGTCCTCCAGCGCGGCCGTCAGGAGGGCTCGCGTGTCCGGTTCGACGTGGTCGGCGTAGTAGGCGTGCAGTGCCTGGCGGGCCAGTTGGGCCGCGTGCGGGGCGTCGCCCGCGCGGATGGCGGCCAGTACCTGCTCGTGGTGGTCGACGGAGCGTGCCATCCAGGCGGTGGCGTCCGCGGCGTTCGCGATCTTGTGCTCGATGATCTCCACGACGGCGTCGTGGACGGCGCGGGCGCAGAGGCCGAGCAGGGCGTTGCGGCTGGCTTCCGCGACGGCCTGGTGGAACAGCGCGTCGGCCTCGCTGAACGCCCGCAGCCCCGCTCCGGCCCCGGTCAGGGACCGCATGCGCTCGATCAGTTCGGCCATCCGGGTCAGATCGTCCTCGGTGCGCAGCCGGGCCGCGAGCCGGTTGCTCTCGGCCTCCAGGACCATCCGGAACTGGATCAGTTCGCCGAGGCTGCAGAGGTGGGAGCGGGTGAGCCGGCCGAGCGCCTGGCTGAGATTGTCGGCGGAGACGCCGAGCACCTCGGGGCCGAGCGGGTCGCCGGGGCGGGAACGGATCAGGCCCGCCGACTGCAGTACTCGCAGGGCCTCGCGGACGGTCGAGCGGCCGACACCGAACTGGCTGACGAGGTCCCGCTCGCCGGGAAGCCGGGCGCCGGGCGGCAGTTCGCCGCTGAGGATGCGGTCCTCTATCTGCTGGGCGACGCGCTGGTAGGCACGCACGGGCTGGATGGGGGTGAAGGGAGTACCGCTGTCGGACATTGTGCTGCTCGCCCCCCTCCTGGTGCGGCGATTGCCTCTGCCGCTCTTGACCAACGTACGAACGTGCGAGCAGAGTACGGGAAATCAACTGGTCTGACCAGTGGACTGGCCTCCCGGCCAGGTGTTTTGGAGGTTCTATGCACGCCGCCCAGACCCACCCGCCGACCGGCATCGCGATCGACGAAGCCGCGGCCGTCGCCTTCACCCAGGACCTGATCCGGCTGCGTACGGTCAACGCCACCGGTGCCACCGACGTCGAACGGCCGGCCGCCGACCTGGTCGCCGCGCTGTTCACCGAGTTCGGCTGGCAGCACGAGGTGGTGGAGGTCGCGCCGGGCCGGCCGAACGTCATCGCCGTCGTCGACGGCAAGGGCGGCGAGGGCCCGACCCTTATGTTCGAGGGCCACACGGACGTGGTCACCGAGGGCGACCCGGCGGCGTGGAGCGTCGACCCGTACGGCGCGCAGATCCGCGACGGCAGGCTGTGGGGCCGGGGCGCCGCGGACATGAAGTCCGGCGTGGCGGCCATGATTTACGGCGTACGGGCGCTCCAGCAGGCCGGCCCGTTCCCCGGGCGGATTGTCCTCGGCGTGCTCTGCGACGAGGAGGGCATGATGCTCGGCGCCAAGGCGTTCGCCGCCTCGCCGCTCGCCGCGGAGATCGACGGAGTGATCGTCTGCGAGCCGGAGGGGTACGAGGTGTGCACCTCGGCCCGCGGTGGCATCCGGCTCCGGCTGGAGCTGACCGGCGTGATGGCGCACGGCGCGATGCCGCAGGAGGGCAAGAACCCGATCGTCGCGGGCGCCCGCATCGTCGAGGCGCTCGGCCGCGCCCAGACCTGGGCCGAGGTGCGCTTCGGCACGCACCCGCACGCCGGCAGCGTCACCGTCACCCCGACCGTGCTGCACGGCGGCGACCCCGACCAGCTCAACGTCATCCCGGCGCACGGCCTGGTAGGCGTCGACGTACGGACCATCCCGGGCGCCGACCACGCCGAGCTGATCGCGCGCATCCGCCACGAGGCCGAGGAGGCCGCGGCGACGGCCGGCGTCACGGTCGGGCTGACCGTCGTCGACGACCGCCCGGCGATCGAGATCCCCGAGGACCACCCCGTGGTCGCCGGCATCGTGGCGGCCCACGAGCGGGTGCACGGCAGCCCACCGCCGTTCGGCGCCGTGCCCGGCACCACCGACGGCACGGTCCTCACCCGGGACGCGGGCCTGCCCACGGTCGTCTACGGACCCGGCGGCAAGTGGATCGCGCACCAGAAGGACGAGTACGTGGAGGTGCGCGAGATCGGCGAGTACACCCGGGTGTACGCCGAGGCGGCGCGCCACTTCCTGAGCGGAGCGACCGGAGCGACCGGAGTGACCGGGGCGACCGACGTAACCGAGGTGAGCGGAGCGACCGGGGAAGGGGCGGCGCGATGACCCTGTACGCAGTGGAGGACCTGTTCCCCGAAGGGCTGCCGGTCGGCGACGGCTGGGTGCCCGCGCCCCGTACGGAGGCCGTCACCTTCCCGTACGACGGCAGCGAGGTCGCGCGGGCGCCCGTCGGCGACGAGGTGCTGGCGCGGCGGGCGGTGGAGCACGCGGCGGCGCTCCGTAAGGACGTGGCACGGCTGCCCACTCGGGTCCGGCGCCGGGTGCTCGGGGGCGTGGCGGCGGCGCTCGCCGAGGTCGCGCGCCCCATGGAGGATCTGCTCGTCCTGGAGACCGGCAAGCCGCGCGTGGACTGCCGTACGGAGGTGCAGCGCGCGGTCTCCACGTGGGAGGCGGCGGCCGACGAGGTGGCCCACATCCACGGCGAGACCGTGCCGCTGGACCTGCTGCCCTCCGGGGACGGCATGACCGGCTTCTGGACCCGCCGCCCCATCGGCGTCGTGGTGGGCATCGCGGGCTTCAACTACCCGATGCTGCTGGCCTCCCACAAGATCGCGCCAGCGCTCGCGGCCGGCTGCCCCGTGGTCGTCAAGCCCGCGCCCGCCACCCCGCTCGCCACGCTCTGGCTGGTCCACCTGGTCCGCGAGCAGCTGGCCGCGGCCGGCGCGCCCGCCGGCGCGGTCCAGCTGGTCACCGGTGACGCGGCGGTCGGCCGCACGCTCACCACGCACGACGCGGTGGCCGCCGTCTCCTTCACCGGCTCCGCCGCGATCGGCCACCGCATCGCCCGGGACGCCGCGCCCCGCAAGGTCGTCCTCGAACTGGGCTCGAACGCCGCGTTGGTGGTGGCCGCCGACGCCGATCTGGACGCGGCGGCCGACGCCGTGCTCCGCGGCGGCTACTACGCCTCGGGCCAGGCGTGCATCGCCGTCCAGCGGGTGATCGCGGTCGAGGAGATCGCCGAGGAGCTGGAGAAGCGGATCGCCGAACGGCTCGCCGAGGTCGTGGTCGGCGACCCGCGCGAGGAGGCGACGCGGGTTTCCGCGCTCATCGACGAGGCGGCCACCGACCGGGTACTGGCATGGGTCGAGGAGGCCCGCGCGGCCGGCGCACGGGTGGTCGCAGGCGGCACGCGGGACGGGCGCTGCCTCACGCCCGCGCTGCTCGCCGACGTGCCCGGCGGGCTGCCCGCCTGGGCCGAGGAGATCTTCGGCCCGGTCGTCGCGCTGCGCGCGGTACCGGACCTTGACTCCGCGTACGCGCTGGTCAACGACTCGCGCTACGGGCTGCACGCCGCGGTCTTCACCCGCGACCTGGGCGCCGCCTTCACAGCGATCGACGCGCTCGACGTGGGCGGTGTCGTCATCAACGACGTACCGGGCTACCGCAGTGACGTCGCCCCGTACGGCGGCGTGAAGGACTCCGGCATCGGCCGCGAGGGCCCGCGCTTCGCCATCGAGGAGCTGACGGTGACGCGGATGGCGGCGATCCGTACATGGTGATCCGTGCATGACGTCAGATGGCCAGTACTTGATCAGTGGCCAGTACTCGATCAGCAGGCGAAGGAGCCGGGCATGACGTACGCGAACCTCTTCCGCCTCGACGGGCGGCACATCGTGGTCGTCGGCGGGGGCAGTGGCATCGGCCGGGAGGCCGTGCGGGCGCTGGCCGCGCACGGCGCGGACGTGACGGTCGCCGACCGCGACCTCAAGGGCGCGGCGGAGACCGCCCGGCTCGCGCGGGAGGAGCCGCCGGCGCCCGGCAGCCGCACCGGCACGGCCACCCCGTTCGAGCTCGACGTGCTGGACGGCGACGCGGTGCGCGCTGCCGCCGCCGCGTGGGGCGCGCCGGACGGCCTGGTCGTCACCGTCGGCGCCAACGTCCGCAAGCGGATCGTCGATTACACCCTGGAGGAGTTCGACCGGGTGGTCGCGCTCAACCTCCGGGCGCACTTCGCGCTCGTACAGGCCGTCGCCCCGGCCATGGCCGAGCGCGGCAGCGGCAGCGTCGTCGGGCTCGCCTCCATGCGCGCGATACAGGTCGAGCCGGGCCAGAGCGTGTACGCGGCGTCCAAGGCGGGCCTGGTGCAGTTCCTGCGGACGGCGGCCGCCGAATGGGGGCCGCGCGGGCTGCGGTTCAACGCCATCGCGCCCGGCGTCGTGCGCACGCCGCTGACCGACCAGATCGCCGCCGACCCCGAGTGGTACGACGCGTACGCGCAGGCGTCCGCGCTGCGGCGGTGGGCCGGCGCCGAGGAGCTGGCCGGTGCCGTGCACTACCTGGTCTCGGACGCGTCCACCTTCGTCACCGGCAGCGTGCTGACCGTGGACGGCGGCTGGACCGCGGTCGACGGCCGCTACGAACCCACGGTCTGACCTCGGCCTGACCTGCGGTAACGTCCGAGCGGCCAGCGACCGCAGCACGTCGTCCCGTACCCCTCGATCCCTTTCGAAACCCCTCGAAGGAGCCCCATGTCGCACGCCCCTGAGGACCGCGGGCGGGAGGGCCCGGCGGAGGCCGGCGCGCACCCGCTCGACGGCCTGCCCCAAGTGAGCGCCCGGCGCCCCGCGCTGTGGCTGCTGCTCGTCCCGGCCGTCCTGTACTGCCTGGCGCCGCTCGTGGCGAACCGCATCGAGCCGCGCGTCCTCGGCGTGCCGTTCCTGCTGTTCTGGATTCTCGCCGCCACGGTCGTCAGCCCCCTCGTCATCTGGGCCGTCACCCGCCTGGACCCCGCGTACCGCACGGGCGCGGCCGAACCGCTGCCCGAAAGCACCGAAAGAGCCGAAGGGCCCGAAGGATCCGAAGGAGGCACCGCATGAGCGGCTCGGCGGCGCTCGCGACGACCATCTTTGGCCTCGCCATGGTCGCGACCATCCTCATCGGCGTGCTCAGCGCCCGCGGCCGGGACAAGGGCCTGGCCGAGTGGTCGGTCTCCAGCCGGGGCCTGGGCGTGCTCTTCATCTGGCTGCTGATGGCCGGCGAGACCTACACCAGCTTCTCCTTCCTCGGCACGGCCGGCTGGTCGTACTCCTTCGGCGTGCCGATCCTCTACCTCGTCGCCTACCTCACGGTCGGCTTCGCCGTGGCGTACGTCGTCGGCCCGGCCATCTGGACGTACGCGAGCCGGCACGGCCTGATCTCCATCGCGGACATGGCCGAACACCGCTTCCGCTCCCGGCCGGTGGGCATCCTCGTCGCGGTGATCGCCACGGTGTTCCTCGTGCCCTACATCCAGGTGCAGATCCAGGGCATGGGCGTGGTGGTCAACGCGATGACGTACGGGAGCGTGGACCTGCGGGTCGCCGCGGTCATCTCGTTCGTCGTCGCGGAGATCTTCATCCTGGTGTCCGGGCTGCGCGGCTCGGCGTGGGTCAGCGCGCTCAAGGACGTCCTGGTCATCGCCGCGGTGGTCTTCCTCGCGGTGTACGTCCCGATGCACTACCTCGACGGTGTCGGCGACTTCATGCACCGTATGGTCGCGGAGAAGCCCGAGTGGCTGACCTTCCCCGGGCACGCGTCCGGCGGCCGGGACGCGGCCTGGTTCATCAGCACGCTGCTGCTCAACGCCGTGACGATCACGATCTTCCCGACCACCGTCGCCGGTTACCTCAGCGCGCGGAACCCCAACGCGCTGCGCCGGAACGCCGTACTGCTGCCCTGGTACCAACTCCTGCTCTTCGTCCCGATGATGATCGGCGCCACCGCGCTGTTCGTCATGCCCGCCCTCGGCAATCCGGACCTGGCGCTGTTCAGCCTGGTCACCGACTCGCTGCCGGCCCCCGCCGTGGCCATCATCGGCGTCGCGGGCGCGCTCTCCGCCATCGTCCCGATGAGCGTGTTCATGCTCGCGATCGGCACGCTCTGGGGCCGCACGCTGCTCGGCGGCGGCAACGGCGCCGACCCGCGCAGCCGCCGCACCGGCCGCACGCCCGCCGACGACGTCCGCACCAAGCGGCTCTCCCAGCTGGTCTGTCTGATCGCCGGACTGATCGCGCTGGGCGGCGCCCTCTTCTACCCGAACACCCTGGTCCAGCTGTCGGTCCTGTCGTACGAGGGGCTGGCGCAGCTCGTCCCGGTGGTACTGCTCGCGCTGTTCTGGCGGCGGATGTCGAAGGCCGGCGCGGTGTCCGGGATGCTCGCCGGGCTCGCCGTCGTGGTGGCGCTGTGGGCCAGCGGCAACGACCCGCTGTACGGCGTCAACGGCGGCATCGTCGGGCTGGCCGTCAATCTTGTGGTCACTGTGGCGGTCACGCTCGCCGGGCCCGGGGGAGCGCGCCCCGCACCGCACGCACCCCGTACGGAAGGCAACGACCCCGCCCAGGCGGCCACCGAGGAGGCAAAGTGATCGACGAGACGCCCCCCGTGCTCCACCGCGCCGCCCACATCGTCAGCCAGCGCGTGCCCGGTGCCGCCGGGCCGGCAGGCGCCCCCGAGCCCGAGGGCTTCGCCGTCGCGGACGGCCGGATACGCGCCACCGGCTCCCTCGCCGCGCTGCGCGACCGCTTCCCCGGCGCCCGCGAGGTCGACCACGGTGACGCCACCCTCATCCCCGGCCTCAACGACGCCCACATCCACCTCGCGATGGCCGCCACCGACCTGCTCCACCTCGACCTCTCGGCCGCGGCGGTCGCGACCGTCGACGACCTGCTCGCCGCCGTCACCGCCGAGGCGGCCCGCACGGCACCGGGGGAGTGGATACGCGGCAGCCGGTACGACGACGTCAAGACCGGCCGGATCACCCGCCGGGAGCTGGACCGGGCCGCGCCCGGCCACCCCGTCCTCGTCGTGCAGGTCGCCGGGCACTGGGGCGTCGCCAACTCGGCGGCGCTGCGCGCCCTGGGCGTCGACGAGGACACCCCGGCCCCGGACGGCGGCGACTTCGGCCGCGACGCCGACGGCCGCCTCGACGGGCGGCTGATCGAACGCGCCCTGATGAACGTCGTCTATCCGGCCACGGCCCGCGGCGACTCCCCGCTCACCCCCAGCTCCCCGCAGGACCGGCTGCGCGGCCTGCTGCGCGCCCAGGAGTTGTGGCACGCCGCCGGGCTCACCTCCATCTGCGACGCGCTGATCGCCCCGGATGACATTGCCCTCCTGCGCACCGCGCGCGGCCAGGGACGGCTGACGATGCGTACGGGCATGCTGCTCTCCATCGACCACTACGCCAAGGCCCGGGCACTCGGCGTCGGCAGCGGCTTCGGTGACGACCTGCTGCGCTTCGTCGGCGTCAAGGCGTTCCTGGACGGCGCGATCGGCGGCCGGACCTGTCTGCTGGCCGAGCCGTACGCCGACCCCGAGTGCGGCGGCCCGGACGGGCACGGTCTCCAGACCACGTCCACCGAGGAGCTGTTCGCGCAGGTCCGGGAGGTGCACGCGGACGGCAACCGCATCGGCGTGCACGCCAACGGTGACGCCGCGATCCGCCTCGTCCTGGACGCCTTCGAAGCGGCGCACAGCGAGCTGCCGCGCCCCGGGCTGCGGCACCGCATCGAACACTGCACCCTCATCGACGACGCCATCCTCGCCCGCATGAAGGCGCTGGACGCGATCGCCGTGCCGTTCGCCGGGTACGCGGGCTACCACGGCGGCGCGCTCAACACCTGGTACGGGCCCGAGCGCACGGAGCGGATGTTCGCGCACCGCTCGTTCCTGGACGCGGGCGTCACCGTCGCCGGGTCCTCGGACTACCCCTGCGGCCCGTACGAACCGCTCCTCGGCCTGCAGTCGATGGTCACCCGCGAGGGCATCGAGGACGGCGCGGCGGTCGGACCCTCGCAGCGGGTCACCGCCGCCGAGGCGCTGCGCATCTTCACCCTCGGCTCGGCCGAGGCGGAGGGCACGGCCCACCACAAGGGCCGGATCGCCCCCGGCCACCTCGCCGACTTCGTCGTCCTGGGGGAGAACCCGCTGACCACCGACCCCCACGGCATCGCCGCGATCCCCGTACGCGCGACATACGTGGGCGGCGAGCGCGTACACGAGGAGGCCACCCGATGACGGCATCCGGCACCGCGGTCACCTTTGAAGTACCGGGCCTCGCCGCCCCCGTGGAGATCCTCGTCGACCGCTGGGGCGTGCCGCACCTCTACGCTTCCTCGCGCGCCGACCTCTTCCTCGCGCAGGGGTTCAACGCGGCCCGCGACCGGCTCTTCCAGATCGACCTGTGGCGGCGGCGCGGCCTCGGCCTGCTGGCGGAGGTCTTCGGCCCCGAGTACGCCGAACACGACCGGGCGGCGCGGCTGTTCCTCTACCGCGGCGACATGGCGGCGGAGTGGCAGGCGTACGGCCCGGACACCGAGCGGACCACCACCGCCTTCGTGCACGGCATCAACGCCTTCGTCACCCTCTGTCGCGAGCAGCGCGCGTACCTCCCGCCGGAGTTCCGGCTGCTCGACTACGAACCGGCGTACTGGCAGCCTGCCGACGTCGCCCGCATCCGCAGCCACGGCCTCTACTACAACCTCCACGACGAGGTGCAACGCGCCCTCACCCTGCGGGACTTCGGGCCGGAGGTGGAGGAGCTGCGCAAGGTCCGCGAGCCCGCCCACGAGCTGCGCGTACCGGAGGGCCTGGACCTCTCCGTCATCCCGGACGACGTGCTGCGCGTGTACCGGATGGCCACCACCCCGCCGTGGGCCGCGAACGCGCCGCGCCAGGGCATCGACGGTAGCAACAACTGGGTGCTCGGGCCGTCCCGCACCGCCACCGGGCGCCCGCTGCTGGCCAACGACCCGCACCGCGCCGTCACCCTGCCCGCGCTGCGCTACCTCGCGCACCTCTCGGCCCCTGGCCTCGACGTCATCGGCGCGGGCGAGCCGGCCCTGCCCGGCGTCTCCATCGGCCACAACGGCCGCCTCGCCTTCGGCCTCACGATCTTCCCCATCGACCAGGAGGACCTGTACGTCTACCGCACCGACCCCGCCGACCCGAAGCGGTACGCCTACGGGGACGGCTGGGAGGCGATGACGAAGGTCACCGAGACCATTCCGGTGCGCGGCGGCGAGCCCGTCACCACCGACCTGTGGTTCACCCGGCACGGCCCGGTCATCGACGAACGCCCGGACCGGGCCGCCGCGTTCGCGGTCCGGGCCGCCTGGCTGGAGCCGGGCATGGCCCCGTACCTCGGCAGCATGGACTACATGGGCGCGGCCGGGCCCGACGCCTTCGTCGCCGCCATGGAGCGGTGGGGCGCGCCCGGCGAGAACCAGGTCTACGCGGCCCCGGACGGCACGACCGGCTGGCGCCCGGCCGGGCGCGTCCCCGTCCGCCGCGGCTGGGACGGCACCCTCCCGGTGCCGGGCGACGGCCGGTACGAATGGGACGGGCACCATCCGGTCGGCGCGCTGCCCTCCGTACGGGACCCGGAGGACGGCTGGTTCGCCACGGCCAACCAGCTCAACCTCCCCGAGGAGTACCCCCACGCCGAGCGGACCGTCACCTACGACTGGTACGCGCCCCACCGCCACCACCGCCTCGCCGAGGCGCTGGCCGCGCGGTCGGACTGGACCGTGCCGGACTGCGTGGCTCTGCAGAACGACTACGTGAGCCTGCCCGCGCGCGAGATCCAGCCGCTGCTGGCGGGCCTCACAGCGGACGACCAGCAGGTGAGCGAGGGGCTGAAGCTGCTGCGGGACTGGGACGCGTCGCTCGACGCGGACTCGCCCGCCGCCGCGCTCTTCGAGATCTGGTACCGCCGCCACCTACGCGCCGAGCTGCTGCGCCGCGCCCTCGCCCGGCTGCTCCCTGCGGAGCGGGTGGCAGCGGCGCTGGCCCGCGTGCTGCCCGCCGAGGACGCCAGCGCCGACCCCCGGGTCGACCTCTCGCTCCTCCTCGCACCGGGGGACCGGCTCGGGCCCGACCCGGACGCGGCGATCCGCGCGGCGATCCTCACCAGCCTCGGCCCCGCGATGGCGGAGACCGCGGAGCTGCTCGGGCCCGACCCCGGCGCGTGGCGCTGGGGCGCGCTCCACCAAGCGCATCCGCACCACCCCCTGGCCGCGCTCCTCGGCGAAGAGGCCGCGGACTGGTCCTCGGTGGGCCCCGCGCCGCGCGGCGGCAGCGGCGACACGGTCTCGGCGACGGCGTACGGCCCCGGCTTCCGGCAGTCCGGCGGCGCCACCTTCCGGCTGGTCGTGGACGTCGGCTCGTGGGACGACTCGGTGGCGATGAACGCGCCCGGCCAGTCCGGCGACCCGGCCGGCCCGCACTACCGGGACCTGTTCGAGCCATGGGCGGCGGACGAGGCGTTCCCACTGCTGTACTCGCGCGACCGTATCGAGCGGCACACGACGCGACGGATCACACTCGTACCGGGCGGGTGACCGCCGACGGTCACTCCGCGAAGAGCGCGTCCAGGTACACCCACGTGCCGTCGTGCCGGACGAAGCGGCTGTGCTCGTGCAGCGTGTCCTCCGTGCCGCCGTACAGGAACCGCGCCCGGAATTCGACGGCTCCGGTGGTGTGGAACGCGCTGCCCTCGGACGTCTGAAGGATCTCCAGGCCCAGCCAGCGCTGCCCCGCGTCGAACTCGATGCGGGGCGGCCGGGTGTCCGGATGCCAGGTCCGCAGCAGATAGGCCTCGTCGCGGACCACGAAGGCGCTGTAGCGCGAGCGCATCAGCCGCTCGGCGGTGGGCGCCGCCGCCGTCCCGGCGTGGCACCGCCCGCAGCACTCCCCGTACGGGGCGGAAAGGCCGCAGGGGCAGGGCGAGGACGCGGTGATCGCAGGGGCTGCGGTGTGCTGGGGGCGCGGGGTACGACGGGGCATGCGCCCATTGTGCCCGGTCGCGGAGGTACGGCCGTGATATCGCCGAGCGGACACATCGTCTCGCCATACGAGACGGCGTTACGTGGGGCTTACACCCGGTATTACCGTGGAGGGCATGCTCGGACCCGCCAGTGTGCTCACGCTCGCGCTCTTCGCGGCGACGCCGTGGGACGTCGACGACGCGCTCTGTAGCCGCTGACGCCCCCGGTCCGGCCCTTTCCGGTACGTCCGTACGTACCGCATCCCCTCCCACGGAGACCCACGTGACGACCGCTCCCCCCGCCGGGGCGGCCGAGGCCCCGCCTCGTACCGGCACCCTGCTCACCCCGGCACCCACCCGCACGCCCGCGCCCGAGGCCGAGCCCGCGCCGCCCGTCCGCCGGACGCCCCTGGTGGTCGCCGGCCTGATCGGCGCGGGCCTCACCGCCTACGTGTGGACCGCCAACGGCGCCAAGCCCGGCATCCTGCTGCTCCTGGGCATCGCCCTGGGCTTCGCCCTCTTCCACTCCCGCTTCGGCTTCACCTCCGCCTGGCGGCAGCTGATCGCCGTCGGCAACGGCACCGGGCTGCGCGCCCACGCCCTGCTGCTCGGCACCACGGCGACGCTCTTCGCGCTGCTCATCGGCACCGGCACCGGCCTGTTCGGCTCGGTACCCGCGCCCAGCGCGGGGCCGCTGGGCATCGCCCTGCTGGTCGGCGCCTTCCTCTTCGCCGTCGGCATGCAGCTCGGCGGCGCCTGCGCCTCCGGCACGCTCTTCGCCGTCGGCTCGGGCCAGAGCACCATCGTGCTCACCCTCGGCGGCTTCATCGCCGGCTCGACCCTCGCCGCCTGGCAGTACAACCTCTGGCGCGACCTGCCCGCCTTTGACCCGGTGCTGTTCTCCGACCACCTGGGCTGGGCCGGCTCCTGGGCCGTGACCATGGTGTTGCTCGCCGTGGTCGTCCTGGTCTCCCGCCGCGTCCAGGCCCGCCGCAACCCGCCGCCGGTCGGCACCCCGCCGTCCGCGCGCACCACCCCGGCCCGCGTCTTCCGCGGCTCCTGGACCCTGTGGGCCGGCGCGCTGGCGCTCGCCGTCCTCGGCGCGGGCGTGCTGCTGGTCTCCGGCGGCGCCTGGGGGATCACCAGCGCCTTCGCGCTGTGGGGCTCGAAGCTGGTGGGCGCGCTCGGCGGCTCTCCCGAGCACTGGGCGTTCTGGCAGGACCCGAAGAACGCCGCCTCGTACGCGGGCCCGGTCCTCGCCGACAAGACCAGCCTGACGGACCTCGGCATCATGATCGGCGCGGCTGTCGCCGCCGCGGCGGGTGGCGTATGGAAGCTGCACCGCGGCCTGCCCGCCCGCACCGCGCTCGCCGCCGTGCTCGGTGGCGTCCTGATGGGCGTCGGCGCCCGGATGGCCGGCGGCTGCAACATCGGCGCGTACCTCGCCGGCATCGCCTCCGGCAGCCTGCACGGCTGGATCTGGGGCGCGGCGGCGCTCGTCGGCACCTGGGCGGGCCTCCGCCTGCGCCCGGCCTTCGGGCTCGGCAACCCGAAGCCGGGGGACGGCGTCTGCTGACCGCCTGACACGGACGAAAGCGGCGGCCGCCAGGGAAGATCCCCGGCGGCCGCCGCCGTCAGTACGCGCGCTCACCGCTCCTGGATGCGGATATCGCGGTACGAGATGACGTCGCTCGTACTGTGGACCTGGAGGCCGATGTAGCCGGAGGCGTAGCGCCGGCCGTCGGTGCCCGGGTCGTCGTCCCGCGGCGGGTTGAAGACCTGCCCGCCGGTGTTGTCGAACTCGTTGATCAGCTTGCCGTTGCGGTAGATCTCGTAGTGCTGGTCGGTCACCCGGATCTCGTAGTCGTTCCAGGTGCCCTTGGGCGTGACCCCGGCGCCGCCGAGGCCGACCCGGTCGAACCCGTAGATCGAGCCCGTCTTGTACATGTCGCCGTCCGGACGGTCCAGGATCTGGACCTCATGTCCGTACTTGATGGCGACCCACTCGGGACGGGACTCCTCGGGGTGGTCGTGGACATCGGGGAAGCGGACGAAGACCCCGCCGTTGGCGTTGCCGGTGCCCGGCGCGTCGTCCCGGAAGCGCAGCTTCAGCGAGAAGTCGTCGAAGCGGCGCTCGGGGAACCACAGCATGCCCATGCCGTCGACCTTGGTGCTGCTGGTCATGGCGCCGTCACCGGTGAGCGAGAAGGCGCCGCCGCCCACGTGCTCCCACTTCTCGAAGGACGCCTGCGTCCCGTCGAAGAGGTCGCGGTAGCCGGTGTGCTGCCCGGGCTTGCCGATGCCGGACTGGCGGGCCGCCTTGTTGATCGCGCGGTACTCCCGCTTGTCGATCACACCCTCCTTCAGGAGCTTGTCGGTCACCTCCGTGACGTGCTTGAGGAAGAGCGCCTGCGAGGACCAGTCCTTCTCGTCCTCGATCAGCTCGTTGATCATGCAGCGGTTGCCGGTGACCCGGTTCGGTACACCGGTGTCGACCGTGCCGACGATGACGGTCAGCCGCTCGTCGTGCTCCGGGCAGGGCGGCGCCGGCACCCCGCCGCCCGTGGCGACGGTGAAGGAGGCCGTCCGCGCGGGCGAGGTGTTGCCCGCCTTGTCGGTCGCCCGGTGCGCGAGCGAGTGGTATCCCACCCGGTCCACGATCACCGGCTTCTCGTACGCGAGATACGGCCCGCCGTCCAGCGAGTACTCGGTCTTCGCCACACCGGAGCCCTCGTCGGTGGCCGTGAGGGTCACCGTCGCCTTCCCGATGTACGCGCCGTCCGAGTTCTTGTCCCCCTCGACCTTGGCCGCGGTGTCCGGCGGGGTGGTGTCCTCGGGCGGCGGCGCGACGACGGTGAAGTCCACGGACTTCTCCGGCGCGGCGTTGCCGGCCTTGTCGGCGGCCCGGTAGCGGACCTTGTGGGCACCGGCCTCGTGCACCATGACGGGCCCGGTGTACGGCTGCCAGGCGCCGTCCCCGAGCGCGTACTCGATGGTGTTGACCCCGGACCCGGTGTCGGACGCGGTGACGGTCACCGTCGCCATGCCGACGTAGGCGCCGTCCGCGTTCTTCTCGCCGGTCACGGTCGCGCTGGTCTCCGGCGGCGTGGTGTCGTCCGTCGGCGGCGCGACGACGGTGAAGTCCACCGACTTCTCCGCCGCGACATTGCCCGCCTTGTCGGCAGCGCGGTAACGGATCTTGTGCGTGCCGACCTGGTCGACCACGAGGGGCGCGGTGTACGGCTGGAAGCCGGCGTCGCCCACCGCGTACTCGATCCGGTCCACGCCCGAGCCGCCGTCCGTCGCCGAGACGCTGACGGTGGCACTGCCGACGTACGCGCCGTCGGCATTCTTCTGTCCCTCGACCTTCGCCGAGGTCTCCGGCGCCGTGGTGTCCTCGTTGCCGCCGTCGGTGACGACGAGGATGCCCTGCATCTGCTCGTGGCCGGGGATGGTGCAGTGGTAGCGGTACTTGCCGGGGCTGAGCGTGACTTCGGCGGTGTGCTTGCCGCCGGAGGAGTCACCGGGATTCGCCATGATGTTGAGGCTGACGTCCTGGTTGTACTCCGGGTCGGAGGTGACGAAGGTCAGGGTGTGCGGCATCCCCATGGTGTTGCCGGTGGCCTCGCTGTTCTCGAAGACGATGGTCGTCTTCCCGGCCACGGCTGTGGTGGGCGCCGAGGCGTACTTGGTGATGTCGTCGCCCGCCGTCCAGGTCAGGGTCTGCTGCACCTCGGCGGGCGCCGGCTGCCCGTGGGCCGTCGTGACGCCGACCCCGAGCAGCAGGAACAGGACGGAGAGCAGAGCGGTCAGCCGCCGGTTCATCGGACCGCCTTCCGGGCCAGGTCAGCGGGGAGCGGAGTCGCCGGGCCGCCGTGGTACGTGATGTGCCACAGCGCCGACTTGCCGTCGTGGGTGAAGAAGCCGCGCCCGTAGTCCAGGACGTAGAGCGAGCCGTCGGGCGCGAACGTCCAGCCCATCAGGTTGCGGATGCCGTCGGCCCCGACCGGAATGATCTTGTCGAGGGTCTCGGCGTGCACGGGCAGCCCGCCCGAACCGGCCGTCTTCGGGTCCATGACGACCGCGTTCCGCGGCTGCTCACCGTCGTAGAAGTCGCCCACGAACCACTTGCCGTCCCAGTACGCGGGCCAGGCGTCCTTGCCCGCCGTGGCGGCGTCGTAACGGTAGACCGGGCCGTCCATCGCGGCCTGCCCACCGCCCTTGAGCCAGGGCAGCAGGAACTTCTGCTCGGACTTCTTGTAGCTCGGCACGCCGTTGGCGTCCCGCGGGAAGTCCGGGCCGCCGCCGGCGGGGGAGTACCAGATGTTGTTGGCCTCGGCGGGCGGGATGTTGACCAGCCCGTCGTTGTTCGGCGACTCGTTCTTCAGGTTGTCGCAGTCGTACCAGCCCAGCGGCTTGCCCGGGTCCGGCAGGTTGCGGTCGCGGTAGGGCTGCTTGTTGCCCATGCAGAACGGCCAGCCGCGGTTGGAGGCGTGGGTGATCGTGGCGAACGTGTCGTACTTCGCCGGTCCCCAGGTCTCGCTCGGGTCGGTCGCGTCCGGCCCGACCCAGCCCGCGTAGAGCGTGTCGGTCTTCTTGTCGACGGAGATCCGGGAGGGGTTGCGGACGCCCATGACGTAGATCTCGCCGCGGGTCTTGCCGCCGCCCTCGGCGGTCTCCTTGCCGGTGAAGAGATTGCCCTCGGGGAGGGTGTACGTGCCGTCGTCCTCGGGGTGGATCCGCAGAATCTTCCCGTTGAGGTTGTTCGTGTTGCCCGCGGTCCGGCGGGCGTCGGCGAAGGAGACGCCCTTGAAGTTGGGCTGCGGGTTGTTGCCCGAGTAACCGTCGCTGAACTGGCTGGAGTTGTTGTCACCCGTGGCGATGTAGAGGTTGTTCTTGGAGTCCCAGGCCATGCCGCCGCCCGCGTGGCAGCAGCTGTGGATCTGCACCGGCCACTTCAGCAGCACCTTCTCCGAGGACATGTCCAGCTTGTCCGTCTTCAGGTCCATGGTGAAGCGGGAGACGCGGCGCTCGGCCATGTGCGTCTCGCGGTCGATCTTCGAGTGCGGCGTGTAGTGCAGGTACACCCAGCCGTTGTCGAGGAAGTGCGGGTCCAGCTCGATGCCGAGCAGCCCCTCCTCGTTCTTGACCAGCTCGTCGCCGCCGCCCTTGTTGCCGAAGACGGTGACCTCGCCCGCGAGCGTGACCTGCTGTGTCTTCGGGTCGTAGACGTGGACGGTGCCCTTGCCCTTGCCGATGTCGGGGTTGTTCCAGTCGGTGATCACGGGCGCGTCCGAGCCCTCGCCGCCGCGGCCGATGTAGAACACCCGGCCGTCCTTGGCGGTCACTACGCCGTGCGGCTCGCCGATCTGGTCGTGCTGACCCGGCTGGTTGGGCCGGGTGACCCGCTCGGCGGTGTAGTTCGAGGCGATGGTCGCCCGGCAGTCGGCGCGGGCGAGCCGGGTGGTCCACAGCAGCGCGCCGCGCAGGTGGGCCCGGAAGTCGGACTCCTGGAAGCCGGCGGCCGTGCCGCCCATGCCGGTGTAGAAGGACCGCCCGCCGTCGTAGTCGCGGCACCAGGAGATGGGATGGTCGGCGCCGTTCGCACCCGTGCCGGGCCGGAAGGTGTTCTCCCGTACGCGGGCCACGGTGTGCACCGAACCGCTGGGATTCTCGGCCCAGTTGAGCCACCGGTCGGGGCGCTTCCACTCCAGTGGCAGGCTCTTGGTGGCCGGGTTGTCCCGGTCGCCGACCTCGACGGTGGCGCGCTGGATGTTGTCGGTGCCGCCCGTGGGGCGGGCGCCGATCAGGCCGGTGAACCAGTCGGAGTACGGCTCGGCGCGGGCCGCGTCGTGGATGCCGACGAACCCGCCGCCGGCCTCCATGTAGCTCTCCAGGCCCGCTTCCTGCTCGGGATCGAGCACATCGCCGCCGCCGGTCAGGAAGACGACCGCGTTGTACCGGCCGAGCCGGGGCTTGGCGAAGACCGACGGGTCGGCCGTGGCGTCGATCGCGAAGTGCTCGGCGGCCGGCCCCTGCCGCCCGATCTTCTCGATCGCCTCGATGCCGGCGTTCACCGTCGGCGGCTCCTCGCCCGCCGAGGCGTGGAAGACCAGTACGCGGACGTTCTCGCCGCCGGGCGGCGAGGGCAGTGCGAGCTTCGGTACGGACGGTTCCGGCGGGGCCCCGGCCAGCGCGGGGGTCCCGCCCAGCAGGGCCGCCGTGACGGCCAGCGCGGACAGCCCGGCCGTCCGTCTCAGCCGCCCGGTGGTGGTGCGTTTCTGACGTGGTGCGCGACGCATGGTTCACCCACCCCTCTGAGGACACAGCTGTGAGCACACAGCGACAGCCGACGAAGCTAGACCTCTTTCGGCGGCCCGCCAAGAGCTATGACCGCAAGTCAACAAACTTTGTCCTTGGCGTGGATAAACGAAGATCACGGCGCTACCGTTCCGGACGGCTCACTGCCGAGAGCGCTTTCTGCGAGGGGAGCACGATGACCGAGGACTCCGTCAACACCGCCGTGCCCGGGGCGGTCAGCCGCCGGCTGTTCGCGGGCGGGGCCGCCGCCGCGGCACTCGGCACGATCGGCCTGGCCCCCGCGGCAACGGCCGCCGCGCCCCAGGGGACCGTACGCAGGGCAGGCGCCGGCGGCGAGGTGAAACACCTGAAGCTCTACATGGAGCAACTCCCCGACGGAAAGCTCGGCTACGGCCTGGAAAAGGGCAAGGCCACCGTCCCCGGCCCGCTCATCGAGTGCACCGAAGGCGACACCCTGCACATCGAGGTCACCAACACCCTCGACGTCGCGGCCAGCCTCCATGTGCACGGCGTGGACTACGACACCGCCAGCGACGGCACGAAGATGAACCGCAGTCACATCGAGCCGGGCGGCACCCGCACCTACACCTGGCGCACGCACACCCCCGGCAGACGCAAGGACGGCACCTGGCGCCCGGGCAGCGCCGGTTACTGGCACTACCACGACCACGTCGTCGGCACCGAACACGGCACCGGCGGCATACGCAAGGGCCTCTACGGCCCGGTCGTGGTCCGCAGGGAGGGCGACATCCTGCCCGACCCGGACCGCCAGTTCACCATCGTCTTCAACGACATGACGATCAACAACCTGCCCAAGGGGCCCGACTTCAAGGCCACCATCGGCGACCGCGTCGAGATCATCATGATCACGCACGGCGAGTACTACCACACGTTCCACGTGCACGGACACCGCTGGGCCGACAACCGCACGGGCCTGCTGACCGGCCCGGACGACCCCAGCCGGATCGTCGACAACAAGATCACCGGCCCGGCCGACTCCTTCGGCTTCCAGTTCCTGGCGGGCGAGGGCGTCGGCGCCGGCGCCTGGATGTACCACTGCCACGTCCAGAGCCACTCCGACATGGGCATGGCCGGCATGCTCCTGATCGCCAAGCCGGACGGCACGATTCCCGGACACGACGGGCACCACTGAGAGCCTGTGTCGGACCGAAGCGCGCGGCCCGCCGAGGCATGATCGGGGCATGAGACGTCCCGTCGGCCAGGTGTCCCGGCGCACCACCGCCCTGGCGGCGCTGCTCGCCGCGACCGTCGTGGCCGCCGTGCTCGGTACCGTACCGACAGGCGGACACGCCGCCCCCTGCGCCGCCAGGGAGATCGCCTCCTGGGCTCCCGAACCCCGCCTCACCAGCGCGTTCGCCCGGTACGGCGACGACAACTCCCGGCTGGACGACTGGACGGGCGGCGACGGCACCCACTCCGTACGGCTGCCCGACGGCCGCGTGCTCTGGCTGTTCTCCGACACCTTCCTCGACCGGGTCGAGGGACCGCCCAACCCCAAGGGACAGCCGCACTCCTGGCGCCGGAAGGCCGACGGCGGCGGCCCGCCCGCCCTGCTCCGCAACTCCCTCGTCGTCGGGGACCGGACGGGACGCCCGTACGACACCCTGGTCCGCCACACTCCGGCCGGGCCCGCTGGCTACTTCCCCGACCCGCCGCGTGGGCGCGCGCCGACGGGGGCGTGGCGCTGGCCGGTGGCCGCGCGCGTGGAACCCCGTACACCCGGTTCCTCCGAACGGGTACTCCGCGTCCTGCTGTGGAACCGCGCCCCGGGAACGGGCCCCTGGCTCTTCGGCGAGCCCCGCTCCACCGAGGTCGCCACGCTCTCCCTGCCCCGGCTGCGCCTGGAACGCGTCACCACGGTCGCCGACCGCGCGTCTGTGCCCGACCCCGGAGCCCGCGTGCTGTACGGGACGGCGGCCGTACCGGAGGGGCGCTACACCTACGTGTACGGCGGCGATGCCCCCACCAACCACCCGGCCGCCCGGGCGTACCTCGCCCGGGTCCCCGTCGGCCGGCTCGCCGAAGCGCGCGCCTGGCGCTACTGGGACGGCGCCGGCTGGCGGG
>NZ_JBEPFC010000030.1:0-55505 GCF_040301705.1 Streptomyces sp. NPDC000151
GCCACGGAGACCGGCGCCGCTGTGACGGCGGAGGCGGCCGGCGCCGTCATGGACGCGGCTGCGGCCGGCGCCGCGGCCGGGCCGCCGGACGTGCCGCACAGCAGCGGCGCGAAGACCACCGTCAGGAGGAGGAGCAGCGTCCAGGCCGCCGAGCGGTGCGCACGTCCCGTCGCTCCCATGCGGCCGCTCCCTCCCCGGTGTCCGGTGCCGCCCACGGGCGAGCGGCTCGGCGCCCATCCTACGGACCGTACCGGCCCGCTCCCACGAGGGAACGCCGGTACGTAATTACTCAGCGATTCCCGGCCGGGGTCGGTGATTGAAAGGCCGGTGGCGCAACTCACCTTCGATCAACCGCGACTTACTCCCCGTACGCCCCGAGACCGACCGATATGCCCTTTTGGCAGCCGCCCGCCCCGCCTGCGATAGTCGGGGCAACGACCCCCCATTGACCCGGGCCAGGTCGCACGGCGCCGTGGGCACACCCCTTCCGTCCATCGGCGCGGATTACTGGGGCCCGTTCCGCGGACAACGCGGAAGGGCCCCAGTCACGTTTTCCCGCGCGGCCCACGCGATCCGTCACACGCGGTCCGTTACGCGCGATCCGTCACGCGCGGTCCGTCACCCGCATCTCGAACCACGTCGTCTTGCCGCGCGGCAGCAGGTCCACGCCCCAGCGGTCGGAGAGCTTGTCCACGAGGAAGAGCCCGCGGCCGCTCACGTCCAGCTCGTGGACCGGCATCAGACAGGGCAGCCCGCGGGACGGGTCGCGCACCTCGACGCGGATCCAGCCGCGGCGGCGCAGCATCCGCAGGCCGAACGACCGGGCGCCGGTGTGCCGTACGGCGTTGCCGACCAGCTCCGAGACGAGCAGCACGGCGTGCTCGGCGAGCTGGGGCGTCAGCGACCACTGCTTCAGCAGGACGGACTGCGTCAATCTGCGGGCCGTGGCGGCGGATTCGGGACGCGAGGGCAGTCGTACCTCTTCGTGGGCGGGATCGCCGATGAGATCGAGCATCTGGATCGCTCCGTCACCCCGAGCGGCAGCCGTCACCCTCGCCCTCTCCCCCTCCACGTCCTGGGCGGGCAGAAACCGTCGCGCGGCAGCCGTGCCGGTCCCCGGCCGCGGCTGCTCCGTTCCTTCGAGGCCCGCCATGCCACCATCATGGACGCAACGGGCACGGTACGGGGGCGGAACCGCTGGAATCGGTCGCCCGGAATCCGCGGTTCCCGCACCCCTCACCGACATATGCCAAGGGCAGTCAACACCCCCGCGCGACCCGTCTGACCTGCGCGGCAGCCCGCTCGCAGGCGATCGCCGGGACCGGCGCGCGGCGATGACATAAGGCCCCCTTGAGCCTCACTTCATTCGCCCGCAAGGAGCACGGGCCGTGCATGCCCGATCCCATCCGTACCACCAACACCGCTCTTATCAGAGGAACTTGGCCTTGCCCGGGCCCTCCTCGACGAAACTGCGCATGCCCGTCGCGCGGTCCTCGGTGGCGAACAAGCCTGCGAACCAGTTCCGTTCGATGGTCAGCCCGGTGTCGATGTCGGTCTCCAAACCGGCGTCCACCGACTCCTTCGCGGCACGCAGCGCGATCGCCGGGCCGACGGCGAGCCGGGCCGCCCAGGCGTGCGCCTGCGCGTACACCTCTTCGGCGGGAACCACCCGGTCCACCAGCCCGAGGGCGAGCGCCTCGTCGGCCTTCACCTGACGGCCGGTGAAGATCAGGTCCTTGGCCTTGGACGGGCCGATGAGGCGGGCGAGGCGCTGGGTGCCGCCCGCGCCCGGGATCAGGCCGAGCAGGATCTCGGGCTGGCCGAGCTTGGCGTTCTCCGCCGCGATGCGGAAGTCGGCGCAGAGCGCGAGCTCGCAGCCGCCGCCGAGCGCGTACCCGGTCACCGCGGCCACCACGGGCTTGGGGATGCGGGCCACGGCGGTGAAGGAGTCCTGCAGCGCCTTGGACCGGGCGACCATCGCCGCGTGGTCCATCACCTGCATCTCCTTGATGTCCGCGCCGGCCGCGAACACCTTCTCGCCGCCCCAGATCACCACCGCGCGGACGTCGTCGCGGCGGGTGGCCTCCTCGGCCAGCTCGCGCAGCCGGTCCTGGGTGGCGGTGTCCAGCGCGTTCATGGGCGGACGGTCCAGGCGGACGGTGCCGACGCCGTCGGCCACCTCGAAGTTCACAGTCATGAGGGCAGGTTAATAGCCGTTCACGCGAACGGCGCCGGTGCACTTGGTCACAGTGGCCGGAGGCGTTTCGAACGCGGCGCCCCGCCTACTTGTGCAGCCCCCGGGGCCCCCTACTGGGGGATACCCAGGGGCAGGCGTCGCTAGTCTCCCGCCTTCCACTCCTTCCACGGCATGTTCCACACGTTCAGGCCGTTCTCCGGCTGGATGGTGCGGTCGTGCGAGTTCTTGACGACGACCAGGTCACCGATCATGGAGTTGCCGTAGAACCACCCGGCGGGCGTGGACGTGCTGCCGCCGCGGTAGTCGAAGAGGCCCACGCAGCCGTGGCTGGCGTTGCGGTTGCCGAAGGTCCACTGCCCGGACCAGTAGTTGCCGTGGATGAACGTGCCGGAGTCGCTGAGCCGCATCGCGTGCGGCACGTCCTTGATGTCGTACTCGCCGCCGAAGCCCACGGTGTCGCCGTTCATCCGCGTCACCGGGTGCTTCTCGCTGATGACCATCTTGCCGTTGTACGTCTCGGTGCCCGGCGCGCCCGAGGTGATCGGCAGCGTCTTGATCTTCTTGCCGTCGCGGACCACGGTCATCTGGTGCGAGGCCGCGTCGACCGTGCTGATCTGACTGCGGCCGACGGTGAAGGTGACCTTCTTGGTCTGCGTCCCGTAGACCCCGGGGCGGCCCTCGACCCCGTTGAGGTTCATGGTCAGGGTGACCTTCGTGCCCGGCTTCCAGTACTTCTCCGGGCGGAACTCCAGGCGGTCGTTGCCGAACCAGCGGCCCTCGATGGGCACCGACGGCTCGGCCGTCACCTTGATCGCGTTCTCCACGGCCTTCGGGTGCGTGATGCCGCGCGTGAAGCGCACATCGACCGGCATTCCGACACCGACCGTCTGCCCGTTCTCCGGGACGTGGCGCCCGACGAAGGTGTTCTTGGGCACCAGGGTCGTGAAGGCGGCGTGCTCGGCGGCCTCGCGGCCCTCGGCGTCCTTCGCGACCGCGTCGACCGTGTACTCCGTCGACGCGCCGAGGTGCCCGACCGGCCGCCAGACGCCGCCGCCCTTGGAGAGCCGGCCGTCGACGGTGTTGCCCTTGGCGTCCTTGACCGTCACGGACTTCAGCGTGCCCTTGTCCACCGTCACCTTCAGGGCGCCGCTCGTGGCGACGTCCTCGGCGCCGTCCTTCGGCGAGATCTTCACCGCGGCCTGCGACGCCGCGTCCTTGTCCCCGTCCTTGTCTCCCCCGCTGCCGCCGCACGCGGCCACCAGTACCATCAGCGCCCCGAGCACCGGAGCGAGCAGGACCCTTCCCCCCTGCCGCCGCCGAAACCGCCCTCGCGGCGCCCCCCATATCGGCTGCACGTCCAAGACTTGGCCTCTTTTCCCCTCGCACGGCCCGCATCCGCGGCGCGCGGCACGGGCCACGCGCGCGGCTGCCGCCAGATAACCACACCGGGGACGAGGACGGACTCCCCGGACATGTCACCGTTTCGTCCCAAGTGGTGACGGTGGTACGGGACGTGCGCGAGGGGGCCGCGCGGGCGGTCAAGTCGACCGGATAACGGTGCGGTCGGTGCCCGCGCGGCCCCCGGGATCAGCGGACGGCGGAGCCCCGCAGCCACTCCTCCCACGGCATGTTCCAGCCGCCCAGCCCGTTGTCCGGTGCCACCGTCGCGTCGCGCGAGCGGATCACCTCGACGATGTCGCCGATCAGCGAGTTGCGGTAGAACCACCCCGCCGGCGTGGACGGGCTGCCGCCCTGCTCGTCCCGCAGCCCGACGCACCCGTGGCTGGTGTTGGCGCCGCCGAACGTCCCCCGCGCCGCCCAGTAGTTCCCGTGCAGGAACGTCCCCGACGTGGTCAGGCGCAGCGCGTGCGGCACATCGGGGATGTCGTACTCACCACCGAAACCGACCGTGCCGCCGTCCATCCGGGTCATCGGATGCCGTTCCAGGATCACCATCCGGCCGTTGTATGTGGGGTTGTCCTGGTCCCCGGCGGTGACCGGCAGGGTCACCGGCGGCGTCCCCGCGCGCCGTACGGTCATGGTGTGCGCGGCGGCGTCAACCACGCTGGTCTGATCCCGGCCGATCCGGAAACGGACGGTCTTGTGCTGGATCCCGTACACCCCGGGCGCCGCACGCACGTCCCGCAGCCGCAGCGCCATCGTCACCTCCGTGCCCGGCCGCCAGCGCTCCCGGGGCCGGAAGTCCAGCCGGCGCGCGCCGAACCAGTGGGGAGCGATGCGGACAGCGGGGCGCGCGGTGACGGAGACGGCCCGCTCTACGGCGGCGCGGTCGCGCACCGGGCGGTTGAAGTCGAAGGAGACGATCATTCCGGTGCCGACGGTGGAGCGGTGCTCGGGCCGGAAGAAGCCGACGACGCGGTGCTCGGGCACGTACGTGGTGAAGGTCGTGTGCCGGGCGGTGCGCCGCCCCTGCCCGTCCAGCGCCACGGCCTCGACGGTGTACCGGGAGCCGAGCGCGAGCGGGGCGCCGGCCGAGCGCCAGCCGAGCCCGTCGCGGGAGAGCCGGCCGGGCACCGGCGCGCTGCCGGTGTCCCCCGCCCGGGTGACCTCGACCCGTTCCAGGCGCCCGTCCGGTACGCGTACCTCGATGCGGTGGCCCGCGCGCACGCCGCGCGCGCCGTCGTCCGGATCCACCCGTACGACCTCGCGCGGGGAGCGCGGCGCGTCCGACGTCCAGCCGCCGGGCAGCTGGCAGCCGGAGAGCAGGACGGCGCCGGTGAGCAGCGGTACGGCGGCCGTCCAGGGCCGCCCGGCCGCTCGGTTTCTGAGGGTTCGGTAGCTCACGGTGGTCTCAACGAGCGTTCGCTTCGTGGGGAAACGTGAGGTCCTGCCCAGTTCGGGGAAGGAAGGGTGCAGGGATGGATCGCCGGGAGGGCACGTCCACGCACGCGGCCGGGACGCCGTGTGCGGCACCGCCCGATCGAGTCGCCGAGCGGCGGGAGGCTGCCACGTGTCGAGCGCGCTGGAGCAGGAGGCACTGCCGGACGACGGCCGGGCGAGAACGGCCCCGGGCACGGTCACGGTGCGCCCCGGGAGCCCGCAGCCCCTCGGGGCGCGCTTCCGCAGCGGTCCGGACGGCGTCGCGGGGACGAACTTCGCGCTGTGGGCGGCGGGCGCCGAGGCGGTGGAGGTGTGCCTCTTCGACGACGCGGGCGCCGAGACCCGGTACGCGCTCACCGAGCTGACGCACGAGATCTGGCACGGCTTCGTGCCCGGCGTGCTGCCGGGGGCGCGGTACGGCTACCGCGTGCACGGCCGCTGGGACCCGTGGACCGGGGCCCGCTGGAATCCGGCGAAGCTGCTGCTCGACCCGTACGCCCGCGCGGTCGACGGGGACTTCGGGCTGCCGCCGGAGGTGTACGGCCATGTGCGGGACTGGCCCGAGCAGCACATAGCGGACACCGTGCGTGACGACCGGGACTCCGCGCCGCACGTCCCCAAGGGCGTCGTGGTGCACGACGACGCGCCCGGTGACGAGTGGGCGGACGACCGCCGCCCGAAGACGCCGTGGGCCGACTCGGTCCTCTACGAGCTGCACGTGCGCGGCTTCACGAAGCGGCACCCCGGCATCCCGGAGCACCTGCGCGGCACGTACGCGGGGCTCGCGCACCCGGCCGCGATCGGGCACTTGACCCGGCTCGGCGTCACCGCCGTCGAGCTGCTGCCCGTGCACCAGTTCGCGCACGAGGACCATCTGCTCCGGCGCGGCCTGCGCAATTACTGGGGCTACAACTCCATCGGCTACTTCGCGCCGCACGCCGCGTACGCCGCCTCCGGGACGCGCGGCCAGCAGGTGGGCGAGTTCCGGCGGATGGTGCGCGCGCTGCACGACGCGGGCATCGAGGTCATCCTCGACGTGGTCTACAACCACACGGCCGAGGCGAACGAGATGGGCCCGATGCTGTCCCTGCGCGGCATAGACAACCGCGGTTACTACCGCCTCCAGCAGGATCCGCGCCGGTACGCCGACTACACCGGCTGCGGCAACACCCTGCACGTCGTCCAGCCCAACGTGCTGCGCCTGATCACCGACTCGCTGCGCTACTGGGTCACCGAGATGGGCGTGGACGGCTTCCGCTTCGACCTGGCCGCCGCGCTCGCCCGCTCCATGCACGACGTGGACATGCTCTCGCCGTTCCTCGCGGTGATCGCGCAGGACCCGGTGCTGCGCCGGGTGAAGCTGATCGCCGAGCCGTGGGACGTGGGGATGGGCGGGTACCAGGTCGGGGCCTTCCCGCCGCTGTGGACGGAGTGGAACGACCGGTACCGCGACGCCGTCCGCGACTTCTGGCGCGGCGCGTACCCGGACGTCCGCGACCTGGGGTACCGGCTGTCCGGCTCCAGCGACCTGTACGCCTGGGGCGGCCGCCGCCCGCAGGCGTCGGTCAACTTCATCACGGCGCACGACGGCTTCACGCTGCGCGACCTGGTCTCCTACGAGCACAAGCACAACGAGGCCAACGGCGAGGGCAACCGCGACGGCACGGACGACAACCGCTCGTCGAACTGCGGCGCCGAGGGCGAGACCGACGACCCCGGCATCAAGGCGCTCCGCCGCCGCCAGCTGCGCAACCTGCTCACCACGCTGCTGCTCTCCACCGGCGTGCCGATGCTGGTCGCGGGCGACGAGCTGGGCCGCACCCAGCACGGCAACAACAACGGCTACTGCCAGGACAACGAGCTGGGCTGGCTGGACTGGTCGCTGGCGAACGACCCGGCGTGGCGGCCGCTGACCGAGCTGGTCACCCGGCTGATCACGCTGCGCCGGGCGCACCCGGTGCTGCGCCGCCGCGCCTTCTTCTCGGGGCGGCCGCAGGGGCCCGACGGGCTGCGGGACCTGGCGTGGTTCACGCCCGCGGGGACGGAGATGACGGACGCGGACTGGTATGCGCACGCCGCGGGCCTGAGCATGTTCCTGTCCGGTACGGACATCCCGCAGCGGGACGAGCGCGGGCTGCCGGTCACCGACGACAGCTTCCTCGTCGTGCTGCACGCCGGGGAGGAGCCGGGCCGCTTCACCCTTCCGGGCGCGCCGTGGGCCCGTACGTACGAGCTCCTCGTCGACACCGCGCGGGAGGACCAGACGGCGGAGCCGGGCACGGCGTACGAGGCGGGTGCCGAGGTGGAGATGCCGGGCCGGGCGGTGTGGCTGCTGCGGGCCGGGCGGTGACCGCCGCGCCCACGTGCCCGCGCGGCGGGAAAAAACCGCATGAGGATTGTCAGTGGTGACTTCTAGGCTCACTACTGATGAGCGATGACGCGCACCGCCCCGAGTCCGCCGTCCCCACTCCCCGCTCCCCCGTGCGCTCGCTGCTGCGCCTGTGGCCGTACGTACGCGTAGTACGGACCCGGCTGCTCTGCGCGGCCGGCGTCGGCGTCCTGGCGTCCGGCATGGGCCTGCTCCTCCCGCTCGTACTGAAGTGGCTGGTGGACGGGCCGGTCGCGGAGCGGGACGCGGGCGGCGTCTGGCTGGGCGGCGGCATCCTGGTGCTCCTGGGGCTGGCCGAGGCCGGGCTCTTCGGGCTGCGCCGGTGGCTGGTCGCGCGCCCGCTGGCGGGCGTCGAGGCGGCCATGCGCGCCGCGCTCTACCGCCACCTCCAGCGGCTCCCGGTGGCCTTCCACGACCGCTGGCCCACCGGGCAGCTGCTCTCCCGCGGCACGACCGACCTGCAGCTGCTGCGGATGTTCCTGGCGTTCCCGATGACGTTCCTGTTCGTCAACGGCGTCACGATCCTCGCCGGCTGCGCCATCCTGCTCGCCCAGCGCTGGACGCTGGGGCTGGTGCTCCTCGCGCCGCTCGTGCCGCTGGTGGTGCTGTGCTCGGTGTTCGAGGCGAAGTACTCCGTGGCGGCGCGCCGTTCGCAGGACCAGGTCGGCGACCTGACCACGCTGGTCGAGGAGTCGGTACTGGGCATCCGCATCATCAAGGGCTTCGGGCGGCACCGCGCCCAGGCCCGCGCGTACACCGCCCTCACCCACGAGCTGCGCGCCACCGAGCTGCACAAGGCCCGGCTGCTCGCCGCGATCTGGGGCGTCATCACGGTCCTGCCGGAGACCGCCATCGGGGCCGCGCTGGTCCTCGGTACGGTCCAGGTCGCGGACGGTGACCTGTCGGCGGGCACGCTCGTGGCGTTCCTGTCCACCGCGCTGGCGCTGCGCTGGCCCGTGGAGTCGATCGGCTTCCTGCTGGCCATCAGCAACGAGTCGGCCACCGCCGCCGACCGGTACTTCGAGGTCATGGACGTCCCGCCGGCGGACGCGGCCGACGCGGCCGTACGCGCCGCCGCTGCCGCCCCCGGCGCCCCGGCCCCCGACGGCCTCGTCCTCACCGGCGTGGAGTTCCGCTATCCCGACGCGCCCGCCGACGCGCCGCCCACGCTGCGCGGCGTCGACCTGCACGTCCGCCCCGGCGAGACGATGGCCCTGGTGGGCGCCACGGGCAGTGGCAAGACCACGCTGACCGCGCTGGTACCGCGGCTGTACGACGCCACCGGCGGGCGGATCACCCTGGACGGGCGCGACATCATGAGCCTGCCGCGGGACGAGCTGCGGTCGCTGGTCGCGGTGGCCTTCGAGGAGCCGACGCTCTTCTCGGCGACCGCGGCGGAGAACGTCCTGATGGGCGGCGCGGAGGCGGACGGGGACGGCGTGCGGCGGGCGCTGCGGGTCGCCCAGGCGCACGAGTTCGTCGCCGCGCTGCCGCAGGCCGAGCACACCCAGGTCGGCGAGCAGGGCCTGAGCCTGTCCGGCGGGCAGCGGCAGCGGCTCGCGCTGGCCCGCGCGGTGGTCGGGTCCCCGCGCTTCCTCATCCTGGACGACCCGCTCTCCGCGCTGGACGTGCACACCGAGGCGCGGGTGGAGGCCGCGCTGCGGGAGGTACTGGCGACCACGACCGCGCTGATCGTCGCGCACCGCCCCTCCACGGTGCTGCTCGCCGACCGGGTCGCGCTGCTCTCCGGCGGCCGCGTCGCCGCCGTCGGCACACACCAGCAACTGCTGCGCGAGAGCGCGGAGTACGCGCACTTGATGTCGGGCGCGGGTCCGGTGGGCGCGGGTCCGGCGGGCGCCGAGACCGACGCCGACCCGGCCGGCGCCGACCGGTCCGGTGCCCCGAGCCCTGCCGCCGGGTCGGCCCCCACCGCAGACGCCGCCGCGCCGGCCCGTACCGCAGAGGAGACGGAGCGATGACCACGACCACGACCGCCGCCGGCCGGCCGCCCGAGGACAGCGACGACGACGCGGCCGCGCCGCCCGGTTCGCCCTCGTCCGGCGACCCCTCGTCCGGCGACCCCTCCGCCGGCGATCCCTTCGACCGGGACGTCCTGCCCACCCCCAAGGGCGCCTCGCTCGCCCTGCTCCGCTCGCTGCTGCGCCCGTACGCGGGCCGCGGCCGGCTCACCGTCGTCCTGCTCCTCCTCCAGCAGGCCGCCGTGCAGGCCGGGCCGCTGCTCGTCGCGTACGCCATCGACAGCGCCGTGCCCGCGCTGCGGGCGCACGACCACGGCCCGCTGCTCGCCGTCGGCGCCGGATACCTGGCGTGCGCGCTGGCCGCGGGCGCCCTGCAGTACGGCTTCACGCGGTCCTGCGCGCGGGTCAGCCAGGACGTGCTGCGCGACCTGCGCGGCCGGATCTTCCGGCACGCCCAGGCGCTCAGCCTGGACTTCCACGAGCGCTACACCTCGGGACGGCTGATCTCCCGCTCCACCACCGACGTGGAATCGCTGCGCGAGCTGCTCAACGACGGCCTGCAGGAGCTCGTCGGGGTCGTACTGTCCATGGTCTACGTCACGGCGATGCTGCTGTACTTGGACTGGGGCCTGGGCACGGCGGCCGTGCTCTCCACGGGGCCGCTGCTGCTCTTCATCCGCTCCTTCCGGCGCCGCTCCCGGCGGGTCTACGAGCGCCGCTCGACGGCCATCGCCGCGGTCATCGTGAAGTTCGCCGAGACGCTCAACGGCATCCGCCCGGTGCAGGCGTTCCGCCGCGAGCGGCCCAACGACGCGGCGTTCGGCCGCCTCAACCGCGTCCACGAGCGGGTCAACGGCACCGCCATCCTGGAGATGGCCCGGTACGTCCTCCTCTCCCGCACGGCCGCCAACATCGCCCTCGCGGCCATCGTCCTGTGGGGCGCGTACCGCGTCGCCACCGGCTCGCTGGCCCTCGGCGTACTCGCCGCCGCGGTCCTCTACCTGCGCCGGCTGTACGACCCGATCGACCGCCTCGGCATGTTCCTGAACGCCTACCAGTCGGCGTCCGCCTCCCTGGAGAAGATCGCGGGCCTCCTCGCCCAGCGGCCCGCCGTCCCGGAACCGGCCACGCCCGTCCCGCTGCCCGAGCGCGCCGCCGACCGCCCCGGCCGCGAAGTCGTCTTCTCCGGCGTCCACTTCTCCTACCGCACCGGCGGCGAGGTACTCCCCCGCTTCGACCTCACCCTCACCGCGGGGAAGACCGTCGCGGTGGTCGGCAGCACGGGCGCGGGCAAGTCCACCCTCGCCAAGCTGCTCGCCCGCTTCTACGACCCCACGGGCGGCCGGGTCCTGCTGGACGGCGTCGACCTGCGCGACCTCTCCACGACTGACCTGCGGCGCGGGGTCGTCATGGTCACCCAGGAGGCGTTCCTCTTCTCCGGCACGGTCGCGGAGAACATCGCCATCGGCCGCCCCGAGGCCCCGCGCGCCGAGATCGAGCGGGCCGCGAAGGCCCTCGGCGCCCACGACTTCATCGCCGCGCTCCCCGAGGGCTACGACACCGACGTGCGCAAGCGCGGCGGCCGCATCTCCGCAGGCCAGCGCCAGCTCGTCGCCTTCGCCCGTGCCCTCCTCGCCGACCCCGCGGTACTGATCCTCGACGAGGCCACCTCATCCCTGGACGTCCCCGGCGAACGCGCCGTCCAGCGCGCCATGCACACCGTCCTGCGCGACCGCACCGCCGTCGTCATCGCCCACCGACTCTCCACGGTCGAAATCGCCGACCGCGTCCTGGTGATGTCCCACGGCCGCATCGTCGAGGACGGCACCCCACCCGAACTCATCGCGGACAAGGGCGAGTTCGCCTCCCTCCACGAAGCCTGGCGGGACAGCCTGGTGCAGTGAGCGGCGAGCAGTGAAGCGTCCGCGCCGAGCGCCTGTCGATTACCGTCAATGGCTCCCTGACTGCCCCTACATCCGTAAAATCTCCACTGCCTCACGTGGCGCGCCAGGCACACTGCGCTCGCCCGTGTCGGTTTCCCCTGCGCCCACCATGCACAGTGGGCTTGCCCCTCGCACCACTTCGTCGCGTCAACTACGCCAAGGAATCGGACATATGTCCTTCGAAGCCGAGTGGAAGCAGCTCAAGACGGACTCGTCCGATACCCGACAGACCCATGTACGTCTCAACCAGCTGGCCCCGGAAGGCGGAGGAGGCGGCGTCCCGCAGGGGGACCTGCGGGTCAGCCAACGGGACCTGGCCGCCATCGGTGACGCCGCCTTCAGACTTCACGAAGACCTCAGCAGGGACGGCGACCACGCACGGCTGAGCAGTTTTGAGGCCGCCTCTTCCCTCAAGAAGGATTTCGCACTGGGAAGCGCGCTGGACCACGTCACGGCCAGGTGGGTCGATCAGCAGCGGTCCCTTCTCGACGCATGTGCGCACATCTCGAATCACCTCGACTACACGAAGAAGGCCCACCGGGGGCAGGAGACGTATCTCGCCACCGTCTTCAGCCGGATTTCCGAGCTCGACAAAGGCTTCGACGGGCGGGGCGGTCGCTGATGGACCTGGACGCTCTGCAGCACGGCAACTTCGCCAAACTGGGCGAGGCCGTCACGGACTGGTCGGCCATGGTGGACAAGCTCACAGAACTGCGGGAGCGGGCGGAGAAGGAGCTCGACGCCAAGGCCAAGAAGGCGAACTGGGCCGGCCTCAACGCCACCGTCACCCGAGAGTTCGTCACCAAGACGGCAACGGAGTTCGGTGACGCGGTCACCCAGGCCACTTCCATCCGCAACATCCTCCGAGACACCCGCGGCGAGCTCATCAGCTACCGCGAGACGCTCAAGGAGGCACTGAGCCGCGCGCGGGACAAGAAGATCAGCGTGGTACCCACCGGCGGCGGCAAGTTCCTCGTCAGCTCGCTGTGCACAACGGAAGAGGACGAGCCCGACGAGGGCGAACTCAACGCCGTCAGGGATGAGATCGCGGAGATTCTGGGCAAAGCCACGGAGTCCGACACCAGCGCGGCGAAGGCCCTGCGCGCACTGGCGGATCAGAGCAAGTACGGGTTTTCGGACGCCTCGTACAAGGATCGTGACTCCGCAGCCCGGGCACTGCGGCGGGCAGCGGAAATGGCCAAGGCCGCCAGGAACTCGAAGGGCATGTCACCGGAAGAGCTCAGCGCATTCAACCGGGACCTGAAGAAATACCGCGACGATGACCTCTTCGCCGAGACCTTCGCCACCGAACTCGGTGCCGACGGGACGCTGGAGTTCTGGACGAGAACAGCGGGCGCGAACCAAGGAGACCGAGGCCATGCGGCCATGCTGAAGGACCTGCAGACGAACCTCAGCATGACGCTGGCCACCGCGACGCACTCCGACAGCCCGGCGATGCAGAGCTGGGAGCAGTCGATCATCAAGGCGGGCAACACCAGCTTCCAGCCGGACCCGGTACGGAGCTCCAACAGCGCGCTCGGATTCCAGGTCATGAGCAGCCTGATGGGTCACGGCCGGTACGACACGGAATTTCTGGACGCGTACGGCAGCGCCCTCCTCCGCAAGGACAAGAGCCACGCCATGGGCGCGACCCGCACGGAAGAAATCTGGGGGAACACCGGCGGGGTCGACCTGGTATTCGGCAAGCAGGACGGAAGCGATCCCCTGATCGGCTTCATGGACGCACTCTCCCATAATCCAGAATCCGCCGAGCACGCCTTCGACAAGAAGACCGACCTGAATCACCTCCTGGAAAGCACGAAGAACACCGACCGCGGCACTTCCGTAGGCCACGCGCTCGAAGCCGCCGTCACAGGCGTCGCACACGGCGACACCAAGCCGACCGCCCCCATCCCGCACGACCGGACCCAGGTCGACATCATGAGGAACGTCATGCACGCGGTGGCGAACCCCGAGGGCGGCGCCGATCTGGTCGACAAAAAGATGGGGGCGAGCCTGGGCCACATGGCCGCGGCATATATGCCGGAGATCAACCGGACCATCGCAGGGCAGGGCGCCGAACACATCTTCCTGACGCACAGTGACGCGCCAGGCAACCTCGACCGGGCCGACACATACCGATTCCTGAGCGCCCTGGGCAGGGACGACGATGCCAGTGCTGCCGTCATCTACGGGCGCAGCATCTACACGAGCAGCACGATGGAAGCCCACATCGCCGATCCACACCTTTTCGGGGGAAGCACCACCGACGCGATCACAGCGATTTCCCACAACTCCGGCGTGATCGAAGGGATTCTGGCACATTCACGGCAGGACATGGAGGTCGGGAACCAGCAGGAAGGGGAGAAGGCGGAGAACGAGGCGATCAAGCGGCAAGGAGAGTTCTTCAAGACCATGCTGTCCACCGGTTTCGCGGTCGGCGCTGTGGCTCTCGCTCCAGTGGGAGCGGCCGCGGAGGCGGCCGTCGGCGCAGGGGGCGCGTTCTTCGCCGGCGCCGCCACGATGGGCGTGGACCGCATCATGGACGGCCGGGAGCTCGACGGCATGGACAAGGCGATGTATCAAAGTGGCCGCCGTCTGTACATTTCCGAGGACGACACTATCGGCACCGTCATCGATGCGGGCCACGAAGCGCGGAAATCCCACGAAGGCGGCCCGAGCCAGGATGCTTTGGACAATACCATCCGGGAATCCGTCAGGGCTGGCTGGCTCGAAAGTCACACCAGGCTCAAGGAAGTCAGTAAGAGCGCCACTTCTTGACACCCCTCCGAAGGAAGCATCACAGTGAAGCAAAAGTCGAGGCGTAACTGGCTCATCGGTGGGACCAGCTGTGCGATAGTGCTCACCGGTGCGATATTCGGCTACCGAGAAATTTATTTGCAAGGCATCGAGGAACTGCCGAAGCGGCCGTGCGGCGGTGCCGTTCAGCGGGCGACTGCGGCAAAAATCCTCCCCGCCGCACATGAAGTGAAATATGAATCGCAAGAGTCACCGGCAGACAACTTTTTCTTCCTCTGTTCGCTCGATACAGGCGATTCCGCGATCTCGGCCATCGTGAAAAAGCACGACGCGAGTGTCACATCGTGGCGAAATTACTGGCGTAAGGACTTGGGCGACGGATACGTTGAACCGCCCGGAAATTTGCACCTTCTTTCTTGGCCGAACAAGACGACGATTTACCTGCCGTGCACACCGCCAGGAAAGAAGAGCAACGAGGCCGAGACGGCATTTTCGCTGGACATTGAGGCGACCGTTGCCGGCGACAGCCGCATCTCCGGCGACGAGCTCCGCCAGCAGTTGTCCGACTTCGCCGTCCAGGTGGCTCGCCATTCGCAGCGGGCGGCCCAGTGCCGGGAGCAGGCTGAACTGCCTTCAGCGGCGCCACGGGTATCGGCCCACTGACGAGGTACGGCAGGCCGCTCGACCGTTATGCGGACGCGAACCGCCGCTCTACGGACGGTTTCGGCCATGTTGTTGAGCGGTGCCTGACAAACCGGCCCGGTGGGTGGGAAGCTGCGCGGCAGTCCGAAAACGTGTCCGGAAACGGGGCCCCCACGGCAACACCACCCCTGCCCCGGTCGCGTATGTACCGCTCCCCCCACACGCACTTGTTCTGCCCGGACGGCCACCTCGCCGCCCGGTCCCCCCGGTCGCGGCCCATCCCGCCGCGGCCCCGCAGAAGGAGCCAGCGTGAGACGCACCCCCCATGGTCGTGCCGTGACGGGCCGCAGACGTGTGATGGCCACCGGCACCCTCGTCGCCGTGACGGCCCTGCTCGCCGTCGGCGTGCAGACCGGCGCGGGCAACGCCGCGCCCAACCCCGGCAGCACGCACGCACAGCCCCGAGCGGGCGCCCTGCCCGCCAAGCTCTCCCCCTCGCAGCGTGCGGAGCTGCTGAAGGAGGCCGCCGGCACCACCGCGCAGACGGCGAAGAAGCTGCAGCTCGGCGCCAAGGAGAAGCTCGTCGTCCGGGACGTCCAGCAGGACGTGGACGGCACGACGCACACCCGGTACGAGCGCACCTACGAGGGGCTGCCCGTCCTCGGCGGCGACCTCGTCGTGCACGAGACCAGGACCGGCAAGGTCGAGCGGGTCACCAAGGGCGTACGGGCCCGGATAGCCGTGGCCAGTACGAAGGCGGCCGTGCGGCCGGCGACGGCCGAGGCCAAGGCCCTGAAGGCGTCCCAGGCGGAGGGGGCCGAGAAGGCCGCCGCCAAGGAGCCGCGCAAGGTGGTCTGGGCGGCCGACGGCAAGCCGGTCCTGGCGTACGAGACCGTCGTCGGCGGGCTGCAGGACGACGGCAAGACGCCGAACCAGCTGCACGTCGTCACCGACGCCACCACCGGCAAGCAGCTCTACCAGTACCAGGGCATCGAGCAGGGCACCGGCAACAGCCAGTACAGCGGCCAGGTGACGATCGGCACGGCGCCCTCGTACACCATGACCGACACCACGCGCGGCAACCACAAGACCTACAACCTCAACCACGGCTCGTCCGGCACCGGCACGCTCTTCTCCGACCCGGACGACACCTGGGGCGACGGGACCGCGACGAACGTCCAGACCGCGGGCGTGGACGCCGCCTACGGCGCCCAGCTGACCTGGGACTACTACAAGAGCGTGCACGGCCGGAGCGGCATCCGCGGTGACGGCGTCGGCGCGTACAGCCGCGTGCACTACAGCAACAACTACGTCAACGCCTTCTGGGACGACAGCTGCTTCTGCATGACCTACGGCGACGGGTCGGGCAACACCCACCCGCTCACCTCGATCGACGTGGCCGCGCACGAGATGACGCACGGCGTCACCTCCGCGACCGCGAACCTCACCTACAGCGGTGAGTCCGGCGGCCTGAACGAGGCGACCTCCGACATCTTCGCGTCGGCCGTCGAGTTCAACGCGAACAACGCCAAGGACCCGGGCGACTACCTCATCGGCGAGAAGATCGACATCAACGGCGACGGCTCGCCGCTGCGCTACATGGACAAGCCCAGCAAGGACGGCGCGTCCAAGGACTCCTGGTACTCCGGCGTCGGCAACGTCGACGTGCACTACTCCTCCGGCATCGCCAACCACTACTTCTACCTGCTGTCCGAGGGCAGCGGCGCGAAGGACGTGAACGGCGTGCACTACGACAGCCCGACCTCCGACGGCCTGCCCGTGCCGGGCATCGGCCGGGCCAACGCCGAGAAGGTCTGGTACAAGGCGCTCACCCAGTACATGAGCTCCAACACCAACTACGCGGGTGCCCGCACCGCCACCCTGCAGGCGGCCGCCGACCTCTTCGGCAAGGACACCCCGACGTACAACACGGTCGCCAACACCTGGGCCGCGGTGAACGTCGGCAGCCGCGTCGGGGACGGCGGCGACCCGGACCCGGGCGGCAACGTCTTCGAGAACACCAACGACCTGGCGATCCCGGACGCCGGTGCCGCGGTCACCTCGCCGATCAGCGTCAACCGGACCGGCGCGGCGCCCAGCACCCTCAAGGTCGGCGTGGACATCGTGCACACCTACCGCGGTGACCTGGTCATCGACCTGGTCGCGCCGGACGGCACCGCGTACCGCCTGAAGAACTCCAGCTCCTGGGACTCGGCGGCGGACGTGAAGACCACGTACACCGTGAACGCCTCCTCGGAGAACGCGGCCGGCACCTGGAAGCTGCGGGTGCGGGACGTGTACTCCGGCGACACCGGCTACCTCAACAGCTGGAAGCTGACCTTCTGACCAGGTCCCTCACCACGCACGGAACCAGGAGTGCCACCCCCGCCGAGCGGCGGGGGTGGCACTCCTCCGTTATGCGGACGTCGGCTCGCTCTTTGCGAACAAATTGCGAACGGGCCCCAATTACCCGGTGACAGACACCCGTTCGGATGGCACGCTAACCCCGCACGTACCACCCGCATCGCTTTGCACCCCCCACCACAGGCAAAGTTGAAGGAGCACGCGTGATCCCCCACATATCGCGTACCACCCGTATCGCCGGTGCCTCCGTCGCCGCAGCCGCGCTGCTCGCGGCCGGCATCGCCACCGGCACGGCGGGCGCGGCCCCGGCCGGCCACCAGGCCGCCGGCGCACCGCTGAAGATGACCGCCTCGCACCGCGCCGAACTGCTGCGCGACGCGCAGGCCACGAAGGCGAAGACCGCCGAGGAACTGGGCCTCGGGTCCAAGGAGAAGCTGGTCGTCAAGGACGTCATCAAGGACGCCGACGGCACCACGCACACCCGCTACGAGCGCACCTACGACGGCCTGCCCGTGCTCGGCGGCGACCTCGTCGTCCACCAGGCCAAGGGCGGCGCCGTCAAGTCGACCACCAAGGCCACGAAGGCCACCATCAAGGTCGCCTCCACCACCCCGAAGATCGCTCCGAAGTCCGCCGCAACGTCCGCCGAGTCGGTGTCCGGTAAGACGGAGGGCATCAAGAAGTCCGACGCGGCGACGCCGAACAAGGTGATCTGGGCCGCCTCGGGCAAGCCGGTCCTCGCGTACGAGACCGTCGTCAAGGGCGTCCAGAAGGACGGCACCCCCAGCGAGCTGCACGTCGTCACCGACGCCAGTACCGGCAAGAAGCTGTTCCAGCACCAGGCCATCGAGACCGGCGCCGGCACCAGCATGTACAGCGGCAAGGTCGACCTGGCCACCAAGAAGGGCGGCAGCGGCTACGAGCTGACCGACGACACCCGCGGCGGCCACTCCACGTTCGACCTGGGCGGCTCGGAGAGCGGCGAGGGCAAGCTGCTCACGGACGACGACGACAACTGGGGCACCGGCAAGGGCGACGACCCGCAGACCGCGGCCGTCGACGCGGCGTACGGCGCGCAGGTCACCTGGGACTACTACAAGAACGTGCACGGCCGCAGCGGCATCAAGGGCGACGGCAAGGGCGCGTCCTCCCGCGTGCACTACGGCCAGAACTACGTCAACGCGTTCTGGGACGACAGCTGCTTCTGCATGACGTACGGCGACGGCGAGGGCAACACCCACCCGCTGACCGCCCTGGACGTCGCGGCGCACGAGATGTCGCACGGCGTCACCTCGGCGACCGCGAACCTGGAGTACAGCGGCGAGTCCGGCGGCCTGAACGAGGCCACCTCGGACATCTTCGGCACCTCGGTGGAGTTCAACGCCAAGAACACCGAGGACCCGGGCGACTACCTCATCGGCGAGAAGATCGACATCAACGGTGACGGCTCGCCGCTGCGCTACATGGACAAGCCCAGCAAGGACGGCCAGTCGCTGGACTTCTGGAAGGAGGGCGCGGGCGACGTCGACGTGCACTACTCCTCGGGCATCGCCAACCACTTCTTCTACCTGCTGTCCGAGGGCAGCGGCGCGAAGGAGATCGGGGGCGTGAAGTACGACAGCCCGACCGCCGACGGCTCCAAGGTCGAGGGCATCGGCCGGGACAAGGCCGAGAAGATCTGGTACAAGGCGCTGACCGAGTACATGACCTCGACGACGGACTACAAGGCCGCCCGCGAGGCGACCGTCAAGGCGGCCACCGACCTGTACGGCGCGGACGGCGCCGAGGTCAAGGGCGTCGAGGCGGCTTGGACGGGCGTGGCGGTGAAGTAACGCTCCGCCACTTGGCCCCCCTTACAGCCGGGGATCTTATGGGGGCGGAGAGTCGTGTGGGCTTTGTCCACAGGGTGATCCGCCCCCGTACTCCTCCAGGGGGCAGACCGTACGCACAGACCGGGCGGTGTCCGGGGGCTCCCGTTATCCCCCCGGACACCGCTCTTTCATGGGGCGGTGGCGGTCACCGTTACCGCAGAAGGACCCCCGCCGCCTCGCCCGTGGCTTCCGACGGGACGGCGATCAGGCCCATCTCGGCGTGCGTGGAGAGCAGGGGGTGGGCGGGGAGGATGCGGACCGTGTAGCCGAAGGGGCCGGTGCGGTCCAGGACCAGGGGGCCCTCGTACAGCCAGCGGCCTTCCAGGTCGGGGCCGCCGGCCGGCTTGAGCGGGACGGTGAGCGGGTCGGCGATCCGGTCGGACTCGTCGACCCGGCCGGAGACCAGCTGTACCTCGACGTCCTCGGGGGCCAGCTCGTCCAGCGCGACCCGGACGCGCAGGACGAGGGTGCCGCCCAGTTCGGCCTGGCCGTTGGCGGGCGTGGCGGGGCTGCCGGTCTCGACGTGGTCCACCGCGACCCGCGGCCACGCCTCCCGCACCCTGACCTTCCACTCCGCGAGACCGCGCGCGGCCTCCGGGGTGAGGGCGCGGTGCGCGTGCGCCGCGGGCGCGTAGAGCCGCTCGACGTACTCCCGGACCATCCGGCCGGCGAGCACCTTCGGGCCGAGGGTGACCAGCGTGCGGCGGACCATCTCGACCCAGCGGTGCGGCACGCCCGCCTCGTCGCGCTCGTAGAAGCGCGGCGCGACGCGCTGTTCGAGGAGTTCGTAGAGGGCCGCGGCTTCGAGGTCGTCGCGGCGCTCGTCGTCGGTGGCGGTGCCGTCGGCGGTGGGGATGGACCAGCCGAAGTCCGGCTCGTACCACTCGTCCCACCAGCCGTCCAGGACGGAGAGGTTCAGCGCTCCGTTCAGGGCGGCCTTCATGCCGGAGGTGCCGCACGCCTCCAGGGGGCGCAGCGGGTTGTTCAGCCAGATGTCGCAGCCCGGGTAGAGCTTCTGCGCCATGGCCATGCCGTAGTCGGGCAGGAAGACGATGCGGTGCCGGACCCGCGGGTCGTCGGCGAAGCGGACCAGTTCCTGTACGAGGCGTTTGCCGCTGTCGTCGGCGGGGTGCGCCTTGCCGGCGACCACGATCTGGATCGGCCGCTCGGGGTGGAGCAGCAGCTCCATGAGGCGGTCGCGGTCGCGGAGCATGAGGGTGAGGCGCTTGTAGGACGGCACCCGGCGGGCGAAACCGATGGTGAGGACGTCGGGGTCGAGGACGCCGTCGATCCAGGCCAGTTCGGCGGTGGCGGCGCCGCGCTGCCGCCAGGAGGTGCGCAGCCGCATCCGTACTTCGGTGACGAGCTGTTCGCGCAGGGTGCGGCGGAGGTCCCAGATGGCGGGGTCGGCGATGTCGGCGACCCGGTCCCAGCGTTCGGAGCCGCCCACGGTGAGCGCGTCCTCGGTGCGCTGGGCGCCGATCTGGCGGGCGCCGAGGCGGAAGACCTCGGGGGCGACCCAGGTGGGTGCGTGCACGCCGTTGGTGACGGAGGTGATCGGCACCTCGTCGGGGTCGAAGCCGGGCCACAGGCCGGCGAACATGCCGCGGCTGACGCCGCCGTGCAGCGTGGAGACTCCGTTGGCGCGCTGGGCCAGCCGCAGGCCCATCACGGCCATGTTGAAGACGTTCGGCTCGCCGCCGGGGTAGCTCTCCATGCCGAGGCCGAGGACGCGGGCCGCGTCGATGCCGGGGAGTTCGCCGTCGGGGCCGAAGTGCCGGGCGACCAGTTCGCGGTCGAAGCGGTCGATGCCGGCGGGCACGGGGGTGTGGGTGGTGAAGACGGTGCCGGCCCGTACGGCTTCCAGGGCGCTGTCGAAGTCCAGCCCGCCGGCGTCCTCTTCGGACAGTTCGCGGATGCGTTCCAGGCCGAGGAAGCCGGCGTGCCCCTCGTTGGTGTGGAAGACCTCGGGGGCCGGGTGGCCGGTGAGCCGGCAGTACGTACGGACGGCCCGTACGCCGCCGATGCCCAGCAGCATTTCCTGGAGGAGGCGGTGTTCGCTGCCGCCGCCGTAGAGCCGGTCGGTGACCTGGCGTTCGCCGGGGCCGTTCTCCTCGACGTCGGAGTCGAGGAGGAGGAGCGGCACGCGGCCGACGCGGGCCTGCCAGATGTACGAGCGCAGGCGGCGGCCGCCGGGGAGCGCGAGGGAGACCTGGGCGGGGCTGCCGTCGTCCTCACGGAGGAGTTCCAGCGGCAGCTCGTTGGGGTCGAGGACGGGGTAGTGCTCCTGCTGCCAGCCCTCGCGGGAGAGGGTCTGGCGGAAGTAGCCGTGGCGGTAGAGCAGGCCGACGCCGATCAGCGGGACGCCGAGGTCGGACGCGGCCTTGAGATGGTCGCCGGCGAGGATGCCGAGGCCGCCGGAGTACTGCGGGAGGGCGGCGGTGATGCCGAATTCCGGTGAGAAGTAGGCGACGGCCTCGGGCAGGGCACCGTCGACGGACTGGTACCAGCGGCGGCCGGCGAGGTAGTCCTGCAGGTCGTCGGCGCAGGCGGTGAGCCGGCGCAGGAAGCGGCGGTCGGCGGCCAGCTCGGCCAGGCGTTCGGCGGTGACGGTGCCGAGGAGCTGGACCGGGTCGGTGCCGGGCCGCTGCCGGCCGTCGGGGTCCAGGGCGTGGAAGAGCTCGCGGGTTTCGGTGTGCCAGGACCAGCGCAGGTTCCGCGCCAGTTCGCTGAGCGGTCGTAGGGACGGGGGAAGGACAGGGCGCACGGTGAATCGACGAATGGCCTTCACGCTCCGACCGTAGCGGCGGGCGGGCCGCAGCAACCACAGCGCGCGCCCGGCGCTGCGGACAACCGCTCGAAAGGCCCGCCCCACGCGCCGGCCGCGCTCCTCTGCGCCCCTTGCCGACCATCCCGTACGCCTCTTGACGGAGGCACCAGCCCCGGAGCGGGCCTGTGGGCCCGGCCGTGCGTGCCCCGCCGGGCGGCCGCGGCCGGGCCGAGCGCGGGATCCGGCCAGAAATCGCCGCAACCTTCGCCACGCATCACCCACCCGATATGGCCGATTCCGCCCCGTCGTCCTCTCTTGTACGGACTGCGGGCCCACGGAAGGCTGCAGGATGGCGTCGGTGGAGCGCGGCGCGGCAGCCGGCGCCACGGAATCGCAACACCCTTGCCCGCCTGTCGAGTTGAAGAGGGGAACTCCGTACATGGCCTGGACACGAACAGCCCGGCGACGGCTGGCCGCGGGGAGTACGGCCGCCGCGTCGGCGGCCCTGCTCTGCGCCGCCACGCTGCCGGCCCACGCCGCGCCGCCCGAAGGCCGGGTACTGGGGGCGGGGGCGTCCGGCGCGGTGAACAGCAGTTACATCGTCACCTTCAAGGAGGGTGCGCGAGGGGTCGAGGCCCGGTCGGCGGCGGGCAAGCGGCTGGCGGCGAAGTACGGCGCGGCGATACGCCGGACGTACCGCAAGGCCATCAACGGCTACGCGATACGGGCGAACGCGACCCAGGCCCGGCGTCTGGCGGCGGACCCCGCGGTGGCGGCGGTGAGCCAGAACCGCACCGTACGGCTGACGGACACGGCGAAGGCGCCGGGGGCCCTGCAGAAGAACCCGCCGTCCTGGGGCCTGGACCGGATCGACCAGAAGACCCTGCCGCTGAACGAGTCCTACGTGATGCCGCCCGGCGGCGGCAAGGATGTCCAGGTCTACGTCCTGGACACCGGCGTGCGCACCACCCACCAGGACTTCGGGGGGCGGGCCAGAAGCGGGTGGGACTTCGTCGGCGACGACAGGAACGCGGGCGACGAGAACGGCCACGGCACCCATGTGGCCGCCACCATTGCGGGTGAGAAGCACGGCGTCGCCAAGGAGGCCGACATCGTCTCGGTGCGGGTGCTGGACGGGGCCGGCTCCGGCACCACCGCCAATGTCATCGCGGGCATCGACTGGGTGGCGCAGCACGCCGAGCGGCCCGCGGTGGCCAACCTGAGCCTGGGCAGCATGGCGTCGCCGCAGCTGGACGACGCGGTGCGCAATGCGATCGAGGCCGGGGTGACGTTCACCGTCGCGGCCGGGAACAACAATCTGCCGGCCGCCCTCTACTCGCCCGCCCGGGTCGAGGAGGCCGTCACGGTCGGCGCCACCGACAGCGACGACACCCGTGCCGAGTTCTCCAACTTCGGTCCGCCGGTGGACCTGTTCGCGCCGGGTGTCGGGATCACCTCGGCCTGGAACTCGGGCGACGCGGCCGAGCGGGTGCTGTCCGGCACCTCGATGGCCGCGCCGCACGCCGCGGGCGCGGCCGCGCTGTTCCTGGCGCGGCACCCGGGGGCGAAGCCGGCGGAGGTCGGGAAGGCGCTGGTCGCCGACGCTTCGGCGGGCCAGGTCAAGAACACCATGGGCGCACCGGACCGGCTGCTCCGGGTCGAGTAGTACCGCCCCGGACAGGGCCGTGAGGGCCGGCTCCGCCCGTCGGCGGGGCCGGTCCGCTGCTGTCCGCAGCCCCGCGCGGCCGCTTCGCCCGGCTTGATCGCGGTGCGGTGTTACGTACGAGTAGTTCACCCGCGGGCGGATTGCCCGGCCGCGGGGCGTGGGAAGGCTCTGGCGGTACGTCCGTTGCGTGCCTCCCCCGCGTGTCCCGCCCTGCGCACCTCCAACCGAGTGAAAGGCGACAGGACCGTTCATGCCCGCAACCCGTAAGCCCGTCGCGGAGATACAAAGGACAACACCCCGCAAAGTGTCCCAAGTCTCAGGTGATCCCATGATCGGTCGCATTCCCGTCCTGGACGTCCGTCCCCAGATCGACTGCGGGCGCCGCCCGGCCAAGGCGGTGACCGGCGAAACCTTCGAAGTGTCCGCCACGGTCTTCCGGGAAGGCCACGACGCGGTCGCCGCCAACGTCGTGCTGCGCGACCCGGGCGGCCGGAGCGGCCCGTGGACGCCGATGCGGGAGCTGGCGCAGGGCACGGACCGCTGGGGCGCGCTGGTCACTCCGGACGCCGAGGGCCGCTGGACGTACACCGTGGAGGCCTGGTCGGACCCGGTGACGACCTGGCGGCGCACGGCGCAGGTCAAGATCCCGGCCGGTCAGGACACCGGCCTGGTGCTGGCCGAGGGCGCGGCGCTGCACGAGCGGGCGGCGGCGGGGGTGCCGAAGAACGCGGGGCGCGAATCGATTCTCCGGGTGGCCGACACGCTGCGCGACGAGCGCCTGCCGGCCGCCACCCGGCTGGCCGCGGCACTCACCCCCGAGGTCCTGGACACCCTCGGCCGGCACCCGCTGCGCGAACTGGTCAGCGCCTCGCGGCCGATGCCGCTGCTGGTGGAGCGGCGCCGGGCGCTGTACGGGTCGTGGTACGAGATGTTCCCGCGGTCGGAGGGGGCGTACGAGGCGCCCGACGGGACCCTGGTCAGCGGCACCTTCCGGACCGCCGCCGAGCGGCTGCCGGAGGTGGCCGCGATGGGCTTCGACGTGGTCTACCTGCCGCCGGTCCACCCGATCGGCACCACCCACCGCAAGGGCCCGAACAACGCGCTCTCGGCGGGCCCGCACGACGTCGGCTCGCCGTGGGCGATCGGCTCGGCCGAGGGCGGGCACGACGCGCTCCACCCGGACCTGGGCACCTTCGAGGACTTCGCGTACTTCGTGCGCACCGCGCGGGACCTGCGGATGGAGGTGGCGCTGGACTTCGCGCTGCAGTGTTCGCCGGACCATCCCTGGCTGGACAAGCATCCCGAGTGGTTCCACCACCGCGCCGACGGCACCATCGCGTACGCCGAGAACCCGCCGAAGAAGTACCAGGACATCCACCCCCTCGCCTTCGACGCGGACTTCCGCGGCCTGGTGAAGGAGACGGAGCGGCTGCTGCGCTTCTGGATGGACAAGGGCATCCGCATCTTCCGGGTGGACAACCCGCACACCAAGCCGGTGGTGTTCTGGGAGAAGGTGATCTCGGACATCAACCGCACCGATCCGGACGTCATCTTCCTGGCCGAGGCGTTCACCCGCCCCGCCATGATGCGCACCCTCGCGCAGGTCGGCTTCCAGCAGTCCTACACGTACTTCACCTGGCGCAACTCCAAGCAGGAGCTGACCGAGTACCTCACCGAGCTGTCCCGGGACTCGGCCGACTGCATGCGGCCGAACCTGTTCGTGAACACCCCGGACATCCTGCACGCCTACCTCCAGCACGGCGGCCGGGCGGCCTTCGAAGTACGCGCGGTGCTCGCGGCGACCCTGTCCCCGACGTGGGGCGTGTACGCCGGATACGAGCTCTGCGAGGGGACTCCGGTACGAGACGGGAGCGAGGAGTACCTGGATTCGGAGAAGTATCAGCTGCGTCCCCGGGATTGGCAGACAGCGGGCCGCGAGGGCCGTAGCATCGCTCCTCTCATCACGGCACTCAACCGGCTGCGCCGCCGTCATCCGGCACTCCAGCAGTTGCGTGCCCTGCACTTCCATCATGTCGACAACGACGCGGTCCTCGCCTACTCCAAGCGCGAGGGTGCCGACGTGGTCCTCACGGTCGTGAACCTCGACCCGCACCACACCCACGAGGCGACGGTGTCGTTGGACATGCCGGAGCTCGGCCTCGACCGGCACGAGTCCGTACCGGTGCGCGACGAGCTCACCGGCGAGACCTACCACTGGGGCAGGGACAACTATGTGCGCCTGGAGCCGGGCAGTGGCATTGCGCCCGCGCACGTACTGTCCCTGCGACCGTCCTCACCGATCGGAGGGTCACCCAATTGATCGTCAACGAGCCCGTCCCCGACACGTTCGAGGACACTCCGGCCAAGGACCGCGATCCCGACTGGTTCAAACGGGCCGTCTTCTACGAAGTCCTGGTCCGTTCGTTCCAGGACAGCAACGGGGACGGCGTCGGCGACCTGAAGGGCCTGACGGCCAAGCTGGATCATCTGCAGTGGCTGGGCGTCGACTGCCTCTGGCTGCCGCCGTTCTTCAAGTCCCCCTTGCGGGACGGCGGTTACGACGTCAGCGACTACACCTCGGTACTGCCGGAGTTCGGTGACCTCGCCGACTTCGTGGAGTTCGTGGACGCCGCGCACCAGCGCGGCATGCGGGTGATCATCGACATGGTGATGAACCACACCAGCGACCAGCATCCGTGGTTCCAGGAGTCCCGCACCGACCCCGAAGGGCCGTACGGCGACTACTACGTCTGGGCGGACGACGACAAGCAGTACCAGGACGCCCGCATCATCTTCGTCGACACCGAGGCGTCCAACTGGACCTTCGACCCGGTGCGCAAGCAGTACTACTGGCACCGCTTCTTCTCCCACCAGCCGGATCTCAACTACGAGAACCCGGCGGTCCAGGACGAGATGATCTCGGCCCTGCGGTTCTGGCTGGACCTGGGCATCGACGGCTTCCGGCTGGACGCCGTGCCCTACCTCTACGCCGAGGAGGGCACCAACTGCGAGAACCTCCCCGCCTCGCACGCCTTCCTGAAGCGGGTGCGTTCGGTGATCGACGCGAACTACCCGGACACGGTGCTGCTGGCCGAGGCCAACCAGTGGCCGGAGGACGTGGTCGACTACTTCGGCGACCCGGAGACCGGCGGCGACGAGTGCCACATGGCGTTCCACTTCCCGGTGATGCCGCGCATCTTCATGGCGGTACGCCGCGAATCCCGCTACCCGGTCTCGGAAATCCTCGCCAAGACCCCGGCGATCCCGTCCGGCTGCCAGTGGGGCATCTTCCTGCGCAACCACGACGAGCTCACGCTCGAAATGGTCACGGACGAAGAGCGCGACTACATGTACGCGGAGTACGCCAAGGACCCGCGGATGCGCGCCAACATCGGCATCCGCCGCCGGCTGGCCCCGCTGCTGGACAACGACCGCAACCAGATCGAGCTGTTCACCGCCCTGCTGCTCTCCCTGCCCGGCACGCCGATCCTGTACTACGGCGACGAGATCGGCATGGGCGACAACATCTGGCTGGGCGACCGGGACGCGGTGCGCACGCCCATGCAGTGGACGCCGGACCGCAACGCCGGCTTCTCGTCCTGCGATCCGGGCCGGCTCTTCCTGCCCACGATCATGGACCCGGTCTACGGCTACCAGGTGACCAACGTCGAGGCCGCGATGTCCTCGCCGTCGTCCCTGCTGCACTGGACCCGGCGCATGATCGAGATCCGCAAGCAGAACCCGGCCTTCGGCCTGGGCACGTACACCGAACTGCCCTCGTCCAACCCCGCGGTGCTGGCGTTCCTGCGCGAGGCCCCCGCGAACGGGGAAGGCGAGGACGACCTGGTCCTGTGCGTGCACAACTTCTCGCGCTTCGCCCAGCCCACCGAGCTGGACCTGCAGGCCTTCGACGGCCGGCACCCGGTCGAGCTGATCGGCGGCGTGCGCTTCCCGGCCATCGGTCAGCTGCCGTACCTGCTGACCCTGGCGGGGCACGGCTTCTACTGGTTCCGGCTGCGGAAGGACGCGGTGGCTTAGCCGGCACGACGTTCCGGGCACCGGCCGGGCTTACGGGCCGGTGCCGCGCGGGCGCACCTCACGGCGCGCCCGCGCACCGCCGCGTACGGGCCCGTCGCGCCGGCCGGCAGGCCGTCCGTGCCGGAGGCGCGAACCTACCCGCCCGTACATGCACGCAAGGCGTGTTCGGGTGTTTTTCGACCTTTCGCCCGGGCAGTCTCCCTACTGCCGCACGGGCCGGACGATCCACGCGCCGAGCCTGCGGGCGTGGGGACACCTGCCGCAGATCCGCTGCCGTACGGACGATCCTCGCCCGACACGTCCCGCACCGCCCCACAGTAAAGGCCGTATTCCGGGACACTTGCCGTAGCTGTCGTGTGCCCGGGGAAAGGACGCGACGTCATGTCGGAAACCGCCTCGACCCGTGCTCTGCAAGGCCGGCACCACCGGCCCTCCGTCACCACCGCACCCGGACTGCTGCCCTCGCTCGACCCTTTGCTGCGCGAATGGGTGCCACGGCAGCGGTGGTTCGCCGGCAAGGGCCGGCCTGTCACCGGCTTCGATCTCGTCGCGGCCGCCGAGCTGCTGCCCGTCGACGGGACCGTCGACGGCGCCGCCGCGCCCGGGCTGCTGCACCTGCTCGTCCGCGCCCGGCAGCCCGGCCCGCCGACCCGCACGCCCGAGGACGACGACTGCTATCAGCTGCTGCTCGGCGTGCACGGCACGCTGCCGCCGCGGCTCGCCCACGCGCTGATCGGCCGCCCGGACGGCGGACCGCTGGCCGGGCGCACGGTCTACGACGCGCTGCTGGACCCGCGGCTGTGCACGCTGCTGCTGGAACGGCTGCGGGTGCCCGGGCAGCTGGGCGCGCTCCGCTTCACCGTCGAGCCGCAGACGACCCTGGCCTCCGGCCTCTCCGCCCGGCCGCTGACCACCGAACAGTCCAACACCTCGGTGGTCTTCGGCGACGCGTACATCCTCAAGGTCTTCCGGCGGGCCTCCCCGGGCCTCAACCCCGACCTGGAACTGCCGCTGGCGCTGGCCCGCGCGAAGTGCTCGCGGGTCCCCCCGCCCGTCGCGTGGTTCGAGTCGGAAGCGGCGGGGCCGGTGACGGCCGCCGAGGGCCCGCGCCACCACGCCGCAGAACCGATCACTCTCGGCGTGCTCACCCCGTTCCTGGACGGCGCGGCCGACGGCTGGCAGCTCGCGCTCAACGCCCTCTCCGTACGCGCCGACTTCACCGGCTCGGCGCGGGCCCTCGGCCACGCCACCGCCGAGGTGCACACCGCGCTCGCCGAGACGCTGCCCACCACCGAGCTGCGCCGCACCCACCTGGAGCTGATCGCCGCCGGCATGGCCGAGCGGCTGGACGTCGCAGCCCGCGCGGTCCCGGCGCTGCGCCCGTACCGCACCCGGCTGCGCACCGCCTTCCACGCGCTGACCACCCTCGGCCGGGACGGCCGCGGCTTCGCTGCCCAGCGCATCCACGGCGACCTGCATCTCGGCCAAACCCTGCGCTCCGCGGGCGAGGGCCGCTGGTCGGTCATCGACTTCGAGGGGGAGCCGGCCCGGCCGTTGGCGGAAAGGCGCGATGTCCAGCCCGCGGTGCGCGACGTGGCCGCTATGCTCCGGTCCTTCGACTACGCGGCGCGCAGCGGCCCCGGCGGCGGCGACGCCTGGTCGCTGGAGTGGGCGCGGCGCGCACGGACCGCGTTCTGCCGCGGCTACGCCGAGGCCGGCGGCCTGGATCCGGACTCCGTTCCGGAGCTGATGCGCGCGTACGAGACCGACAAGGCCGTGTACGAGGTGCTGTACGAGGCACGGCACCGGCCGGACTGGCTGCCCATCCCCATGGCCGCCGTCCGCCGTCTCGCCGGCCCGGACCCGCGCCTGGGCACCGACCCGCAGCTGACGACCGACCCGCACGTGGGCGCGGGGCCCGACCCCTACGCCGAAGCGGACCCCGAGGAGGGCGACCCGTCGTTCACGACCTACGCCCCGCCCGAGGACCGCACCTGATCACAGCGAACCGCCCTTCGATCCCCCGACCCGTCGAACGCCCCGCCAGGAGGCTCCTCCCGTGACCCCCCGTCCGCCGTCCCGCCCCTCGTCCGACCCCGCAGCACCGGCGTCCGACGCCGACGTCCCGCCCACCTTCCTGCCGGCCCCCGCCCGGTCGGAGGACGAGCAGGACGCCCCGCCGGCCCAGCGCACCGGGCCCGATCCCGAGGCGGAGGCGGCCGCCGAACGCGCCGCGGAGCCGGCGCGGAAGCCTTCGCGCGCCGAGCCGGCCGGGGCGCCGGTGACCGATGCCCCGGAAGCGGGGGAACCGGCCGCCGCGGCCGCCAAGAAGCCCGCACCGAAGAAGGCCGGCGCGAAGAAGGCCGCCACGAAGAAGGCGACGGCCAAGACCACGACGGCCAGGACGACGGCCAAGAAGACGGCCGCCAAGAAGACCCCCGCCGCTCGCCCCGCCGCCAAGAAGACCACCACGCCCAAGACCGCCGAGCCCAAGACCGCCGAGCCCGCAGCCGCCGCTGCGCCCGCTGCCGCCGCCGTGCCTTCCGGCGCCCCCGCCCCGCGCGGCAGCAAGGGCGGCGTGCGCGCCGCGTCGCCGCTGAGTGACACCGACCGCGGCCGGCTGCTGTCCGGTACGCACCACGACCCGCACGCGCTGCTCGGCGCGCATCCCGTACGCGGCGGGGTGCTCTTCCGCGCGCTGCGCCCGTACGCCACCGCGGTGACCGTGCTCGCCAAGGGCCTGCGGGCCGAGCTGCACGACGAGGGCGACGGCCTGTTCGCCGGGGTGCTGCCGCTGTCGGAGATCCCCGACTATCAGTTGGTGATCACCTACGGCACGGGCGCCGACGCGCACGAGGTGACCGTCCACGACCCGTACCGCTTCCTGCCCGCGATCGGCGAGCTGGACCTGCACCTGATCGGCGAGGGCCGGCACGAGGAGCTGTGGCAGGCGCTCGGCGCCCGCGTCATGGAGCACGAGGGCGTCACCGGCACCCGCTTCACGGTGTGGGCGCCGAACGCGCAGGGCGTCCGCGTCGCCGGGAACATGAACTACTGGGACGGCACGGTCTACCCGATGCGCTCGCTGGGCGCCTGCGGCGTGTGGGAGCTGTTCATCCCCGGCCTGGGCGAGGGCGAGCTGTACAAGTTCGACATCGCGCGCCCGGACGGCAGCCACACGCTGCGCATCGACCCGATGGCCCGGCGGACCGAGTGCCCGCCCGCCAACGCCTCGGTCATCGACGTCGCGCACCACGAGTGGGGCGACGCCGAGTGGCTGGCGCGCCGCGCCGAACGCCCGGTGCACACCTCGCCGTTCTCCGTCTACGAGGTCCACCTCCCCTCCTGGCGCCCCGGCCTCTCCTACCGCGAGCTGGCCGAGCAGCTGCCCGCGTACGTCAAGGACCTGGGCTTCACGCACGTGGAACTGATGCCGGTCGCCGAGCACCCCTTCGGCGGCTCGTGGGGCTACCAGGTCACCGGCTTCTACGCGCCGACGGCCCGGCTCGGCACGCCGGACGACTTCAAGTACCTGGTCGACGCGCTGCACCGCGCGGACATCGGCGTGATCATGGACTGGGTGCCCGCGCACTTCCCGCGCGACGACTGGGCGCTCGCCGAGTTCGACGGGCGGCCGCTGTACGAGCACGAGGACCCGGCGCGGGCCGCGCACCCCGACTGGGGCACGCTCGAATTCGACTACGGCCGGACCGAGGTCCGTAACTTCCTGGTCGCCAACGCCGTCTACTGGTGCTCCGAATTCCACATCGACGGCCTGCGCGTCGACGCCGTGGCGTCCATGCTCTATCTGGACTACTCCCGCGAGCACGGCGAGTGGTCGCCCAACGAGCACGGCGGCCGGGAGAACCTCGACGCGGTCGACTTCCTCCAGGAGATGAACGCCACCGTCTACCGGCGCTGCCCGGGCGTGGTGACCATCGCCGAGGAGTCCACGGCCTGGGACGGCGTCACCCGCGCCACTCATCACGTCGGCCCCGGCGGCTTCGGCGGCCTCGGCTTCGGCCTGAAGTGGAACATGGGCTGGATGCACGACTCACTGGAGTACATGTCCAAGGAGCCGGTGCACCGCAAGTACCACCACAACGAGATGACCTTCTCGATGGTGTACGCGTACTCCGAGAACTACGTCCTGCCCATCTCGCACGACGAGGTCGTGCACGGCAAGCGGGCGCTGGTCTCGAAGATGCCCGGCGACTGGTGGCAGCAGCGCGCCAACCACCGCGCGTATCTGGGCTTCATGTGGTCCCACCCGGGCAAGCAACTGCTGTTCATGGGCCAGGAGTTCGCGCAGGGCGCGGAGTGGTCCGAGGGCCACGGCCCGGACTGGTGGCTGCTGGACCCGGCGTACTCCGCCGAGCCGGACCACCGCGGCGTCCGGGACCTGGTCCGGGAGCTGAACCGGCTGTACGGCGCGGTGCCCGCGCTGTGGCAGCGGGACACCGACCCGGCCGGCTTCTCCTGGATCGACGGCGGCGCGTGGGAGGACAACGTCTTCTCGTTCGTGCGGTACGACGACGCGGGCGACCCGCTGATCGCGGTGTGCAACTTCTCGCCCGTGGTGCGGCACGAGTACCGCCTCGGCGTGCCGGAGAACGTACCGGCCTGGCGTGAGGTGCTCAATACCGACGAGGAGCGGTTCGGCGGCAGCGGCGTGGCCAACGCGGCGCCGCTGAAGTCCGAGCCGGTGCCGTACCACGGCCGGGCCGTCTCCATCGCGCCGGTCCTGCCGCCGCTCGCCACCGTCTGGCTGCGCCCCGCGGGCTGAGCGCCGTCCCGGAGCGCGCTCCGACGGCCGTACGGACGTGCTTGCGGGCCGGTGTCGCACCCCCTGCCCGTACGCACAGAAAAGGGGCCCGCCGGCGGCTGCCGCCGGCGGGCCCCGTTCCCCCGTGATCCCCCGTTCCCCCGTTCACCGGCGATTTCGCGCCGGCCCTGGAGACTTTGCCGCCTCACAGCGTCCGGGGACAGTCCCGCCACGGCTTCGTTTCACGCCCGGGACATCCTGAGACGCAACCGGGAAATTCCGCACAAGATCGCGAACTGGGCGAGCGCCTCGGGCGCGCGCGTCAGGCCACGTTGACCGCGGTCCAGGCGGCGGCGACCGTCTTGTACTCGGCGCTCGTCGCGCCGTACAGGTCGGTGGCGGCCTTCAGGGTCGCTGCGCGGGCGCCCTTGTAGTCCGTGGTCGAGGTCATGTAGACGGTCAGCGCGCGGTACCAGATCGCGGCGGCCTTCTGATTGCCGATGCCGGTGACGGCGGAGCCGTTGTAGGTGGGGCTGTTGTAGCTGACGCCGTTGATCGTCTTGGCGCCGCTGCCCTCACTGGCCAGGTAGAACCAGTGGTTGCCCACGCCCGAGGAGTTGTGCACGTCGAGCTGGCCGACCTTGCGGGACCAGTAGTCCGCCGAGCGGCCGTCCAGGGAGGGCTTGTCCATGCGGCGCAGCCACGGCGGCGTGGACTGGTCGCTGAAGAGGTAGTCGGGGGTGTCGATCGCGTTGTCGGCGTACCACTCGACCATGGTGCCGAAGATGTCGGAGGTCGACTCGTTCAGGCCGCCGGACTCACCGCTGTAACGGAGGTTGGCGGTCGCGCTGGTCACACCATGGGTCATCTCGTGGCCCATGGTGTCCAGGTCGACCTGCTCGGGGTCGGTGGTGCCGTCGCCGTCGCCGGTCATCATGCAGAAGCAGTTGTCGGACCACTGTGCGTTGTCCCAGTGGGTGCCGACGTGCACGAAGACCGTGGCGCCCTTGCCGTCGTTCTTGATGCCGTTCCGGCCGAAGGTGTCCCGGTAGTAGTCCCAGGTCTTCGCGGTGTTGGCGTGCGCGTCGACGGCGGCGGTGGCGCGGTCGGCGGAGAACTTCTTCCCGTCGCCCCAGATGTTGTCGGCGTCGGTGAAGAGCGTGCCCGAGCCGGAGTTCAGGCCGGAGGACGAGACGTTGTTGGCGTCCTTGGTGATCGTGCCGCGGGTGGGGTCGATCAGCGCGTACGTGCCGTCGGCCCGCTTGGTGGTGTCGAGGGTGATGTCGCCGGTGTACTCGGAGTGGCCGGTGCCGGCTTCCTGGTGCTCGGCGTCGTACGTCTCGATCCGCTGCCCGCTGTCCGCGTCGGTGACGACGACCTTGCCGGCCGGCTCGCCGTGCGCACCGGTGCCGGCCACGGTGGTCCGCCAGGCGAGCCGCGGCGTGCCGTCGGCGGCCCAGACGATCAGCTCGGCGTCGGGCTCGGCGCCGCGGACGCCGGTGACGCCCTTGAGCGCCTTCGACTCGGTCGCCTTCGCGGAGACGCCCGGCCGCACCGAGTCCACCGCGACCTTGCGGGCCTTGGCGTGCGAGGCGGACGCCAGCTTGCCGGCGCGGGTCTGGTGGACGACGAAGTCGCCGCCGACGACGGGCAGTTGGCGGTACGTACGGTCGAACCGGACGTGCTCGGTACCGTCCCGGTCGATGACGACGTCCTTGGCGATGAGCCCCTGGTCCTTGCCGTACCCGAAGGTGGCGGCGTGCCGGGTGACATTGGCCTTGGCCCGGGATATCGCGGCGTCGCGTATCTGCGCGCTGGGAGCGCTGCTCTTTGCGGTACTCGCGGGGCTCGCGGGGCTCGCGGGGGCGGAGTACGCGGGGAGGGCGAGCGCGCCGGTGGCGACGACGGCGGCGACGGCCATGGCCGCAAGCGCTGCGGAGGATCTGGGCACGGAGGTTCTGGGCACGGCGGGGCACGTCCTTGAGGGTGAGGGAGTCGGCCGCCCGGCCCCGAAGGGGCCGGACACAGGCCGCATTCTCACCCTCTTGGCATGCCCCTGACGTGATCGCATCCGGGGATAGGGCGGTGCTATAGGGGGCGGTGACGTGCGACGGAGCCCCGCCGACGAGGGTGTCGGCGGGGCTCCGAGGTGATGCGGGGGGGGACGGGTCAGACGGTGGCCTTGTCGCCCTTGGCGAGCGGGTCCGGGGCCTCGCCGTCGGCCTCGGGGGCCGGGCCGTGGGCGTCGTCCACCAGCGTTGTCTCGTCGAACGGGAGGCCGCCGGCCAGTACTTGCTGGACTCGGGGCTTGTCGATCTCCTTGGTCCAGGTGCCGATCAGAACCGTGGCGACCGCGTTGCCCGCGAAGTTGGTGAGGGCGCGGGCCTCGCTCATGAAGCGGTCGATGCCGACGATCAGGCCGACGCCGTCGACCAGGTCGGGGCGGTGCGACTGCAGGCCGCCGGCCAGGGTGGCCAGGCCCGCGCCGGTGACGCCGGCCGCGCCCTTGGACGCGATGATCATGAAGACGAGGAGGGAGATCTGCTGGCTGATCGGCAGCGGGGACCCCATCGCCTCGGCGACGAAGAGCGAGGACATCGTGAGGTAGATGGCCGTGCCGTCGAGGTTGAAGGAGTAGCCGGTCGGGACGGTGATGCCGACGACCGGCTTGCTGACGCCCAGGTGCTCCATCTTCGCGATCAGCCGCGGCAGCGCCGACTCCGAGGAGGAGGTGGAGAGGATGAGCAGGAACTCGCGGCCGAGGTACTTCAGGAGCGCGAAGATGTTCACGCCGGCGATGAGCCGCAGGAGCGTGCCGAGTACGACGATCACGAAGAGCAGACACGTGATGTAGAAGCCGACCATGATGACCGCGAGGGACTTCAGCGCGTCCAGGCCGGTCTCGCCGACCACCGCGGCGATGGCGCCGAAGGCACCGACCGGCGCGGCCCACATGATCATGGACAGCACGCGGAAGACCAGCTTCTGGAGGTGGCCGATGCCGCGCAGTACCGGCTCGCCGGCCTTGCCCATCGCCTGCAGCGCGAAGCCCACCAGCAGCGCGACCAGCAGGGTCTGCAGCACCTCGCCGGTGGTGAAGGCGGAGACCAGGGTGGTCGGGATGATGCCGAGCATGAACTCCGAGCTGGACTCGCCGCCGCCCGCGGTCTGCGCCTGGCCCGCGTGCCGGACCGTCTCGGTCAGGTGCAGCCCGGAGCCGGGCTCCAGGATGTTGCCGACGACCAGGCCGATGGCGAGCGCCACGGTCGACATGACCATGAAGTAGCCGAGCGCCAGGCCGCCGACCGCGCCGACCTTGGCCGCCTTCCGTACGGAGCCGACGCCGAGGACGATCGTGCAGAAGATGACCGGCGAGATCATCATCTTGATGAGGTTCACGAAGCCCGTGCCGAGCGGCTTGAGCTCCACGGCGACACCGGGGGCGATGAAGCCGACGGCGATGCCGGCCAGTACCGCGCCGATGACGGCGATGTAGAGGTAATGGGTCCGGTCACGCTTCTTCGGTGCGGGCGTGGCGGGCTCGCCGGGTGTCCCGCCGCCCGGCAGGATCGTTGCAGCCACGACTGCCTCCTGTCCTCGATTGTCCGGTTCTGCGTGCGACCTGCGGCTCTTGAACGCAAAACAAAGTCCCGGCGACTATACACCCCCCTCTTGATCACGTCACCCTTACGTGCATTTCGTTCATGTAAACGTCAGCGGGCAAACTTATGCACATGCGCCTCCCCCGCCCCCGCAGCCTGGCCGGCCAGCTCTTCGCCGTGCAGGCCGTGCTGATCGCGGTCGTCGTGGCGGGCTGCGCCGTCTTCGCCTACCTGTCCGCGAGCGAGCAGGCGGAGGAGACCGCGCGCCGCCAGGCGACCGCCACCGCCACCTCCGTGGCCGACGCGCCCTACGTCGCGCGGGCGGTCCGCGCCCCGGACCCCACGAAGCTGCTGCAGCCCTACACCGAGCGGGTGCGCAAGGACGCGGGCGTCGCCTTCGTCGTGGTGATGGACACCGACAAGACCCGGTATACCCATACGAAGCCGTCCGCCATCGGCAAGAAGTACCTCGGACACATCGGCCCGGCGCTGCACGGCGAGGTCTTCCACGAGACCCACCGGGGCACCCTGGGGCCGTCCGTGCGGGTCGTGGCGCCGGTGCGCGCCGGCGGCCGGGTGATCGCCCTGGTCAGCTCGGGCATCACCGTCGAGACCATCAGCGGCGGGCTGCGCCGCCAGATGCTGTCGCTGATCGTGGTCGCGGCCGCCGCGCTGGCCCTGGGCGGCCTCGGCACGTACGTGATCAACGCCCGGCTGCGGCGCCACACGCACGGCATGAACGCCGCCGAGCTGAGCCGGCTGCACGACTACCACGAGGCCGCGCTGCACGCCGTACGCGAGGGGCTGCTGCTGCTCGACGGGCGGCGCGCGGTCGCGCTGATCAACGACGGGGCGCGCGAGCTGCTGGGCGTGGCCGGGGACGCGGTGGGCCGGCCGGTCGCGGACCTCGGGCTGCCCGCGCCGCTCACCGAGGCGCTGCTCGACCCCGCGCCCCGCGTCGACGAGCTGCACCTGACCGCCGACCGGGTGGTCGTCGTGAACACCTCGCCGGTCGACGGCGGCGAACAGCGCGGCACGATGGTCACCCTGCGCGACCACACCGAGCTGCAGGCGCTCTCCGGCGAGCTGGACTCCGTACGCGGCTTCGCGGAGGCGCTGCGCTCCCAGGCGCACGAGGCCGCCAACCGGCTGCACACCGTCGTCTCGCTGATCGAGCTGGGCCGGGCCGAGGAGGCGGTGGAGTTCGCCACCGCCGAGCTGGAGCTGGCCCAGGCGCTCACCGACCGGGTGGTGGGCGCGGTCGGCGAGCCGGTACTGGCCGCGCTGCTGCTGGGCAAGGCCGCGCAGGCGAACGAGTACGGCGTGGAGCTCACCCTGACCGAGGACAGCGGGATCGACGACGGGCTGCTGCCCGGCTGGCTGCCGGCCCGCGACCTGGTGACCGTACTGGGCAACCTCATCGACAACGCGATCGACGCGGCGGCCGGTGGGCGCCCGGCGGGCGAGCCCGGCCGGGTCGTGGTCACCGCGCGCGCCACGGACGGCGCGCTGCTGCTGCGGGTCGCCGACTCCGGGCCCGGCGTGGACCCCGACCACGCCGAGGAGGTCTTCCGGCGCGGCTGGACGACCAAGGCGGCGGGGCCTACGGTGCACGGCCGGGGCCTGGGTCTGGCCATCGTGCGGCAGACCGTGCGGCGGCACGGCGGTACGGTCACGCTGGAGCGGGCCCCCGAGGGCGGCGCGGCCTTCGCCGTCCGCCTGCCACTGCGGACGGAGCTGCGGGAATGACCTCACAGGACGACAGCGGGCGCACGCCCACGCGCCCGGAAAGACCCCTCCGGGTACTGGTCGTCGAGGACGACCCCGTGGCCGCCGACGCGCACGCGCTGTACGTCGGCCGGGTCGAGGGCTTCACCGTCTCCGGCACGGTGCACACCGCGGCGGCGGCCCGTCGCCACCTCGACCAGCACCCCGTCGACCTGGTACTGCTGGACCTCTTCCTGCCGGACGGGCACGGGCTGCAGCTCGTACGGACGCTGCGCGCGGCCGGGCACACGGCGGACATCTTCGCCGTCACCTCGGCCCGGGACCTGACGGTCGTCCGCGAAGGCGTCTCCCTCGGCATCGTCCAGTACGTCCTGAAGCCGTTCACCTTCTCCACGCTGCGCGACCGGCTGACCCGATACGCCGTCTTCCGCTCGGCGGCGGGCGAGGCCAGCGGCCAGGACGAGGTGGACCGGGCCATCGCCGCGCTGCGCGCGCCCCGCCCCGCCACCCTGCCCAAAGGGCTGACCCCGGCGACGCTGCGGGCCGTGACCGACGCGCTGCGGGCGGCGCCCGAGGGGCTGTCGGCGGGCGCGGCGGCCGAGACGGTGGGCATCTCCCGCATCACGGCGCGGCGTTACCTGGAGCATCTGGTGGACGCGGGGCGGGCGGTCCGGGCCCCGCAGTACGGCCACGTCGGCCGCCCCGAATTGCGGTATCGCTGGTCGGACCATTGACCTGACCAACCGGTCACCTTACGGTCACCGTGCAGCCCACCGTGGCCAGTTGGAGGTCGTACCGTGCGTCCTGCCGTCCCGCTGATGCTCCTCTCCGCCGTCCTCGCCGCAGGCACGCTGACCGCCTGTGGCGGCGGCTCCGGAAGTGACGCGAACACCCTCAAGGTCGCCTTCATCAAGGACACCAACAACAAGGTCACGGTCCGGGACGACTATGTCGGGATGGTGGCCAGGCAGTTCGAGAAGGCCCACCCCGGCAAGAAGGTGAAGCTGCTGCCGATCCAGGCGTCGGAGAACGACTACTACGCCAAGGTCCAGCAGATGATGCGCTCCCCGAAGACCGCGCCCGACCTGGTCTACGAGGACACCTTCCTGATCAACTCCGACATCGAGGCCGGGCTGCTGCGCCCGCTGGACCCGTACCTCGCCAAGTGGGAGGACTGGAAGCAGTACCAGCCCAGCGCCAAGGAGGCCGCCAAGGCGCAGGACGGCAAGACGTACGGCGTCCCGGACGGCACGGACACCCGCGGCCTGTGGTTCAACAAGAAGATCTTCGCGAAGGCCGGGCTGCCCGCCGACTGGCAGCCGAAGACCTGGGAAGACGTCCTCGACGCGGCCCGCACGGTCAAGAAGAAGGTCCCCGGCGTCATCCCGCTGAACGTTTTCACCGGCAAGGGCGCGGGCGAGGCCGCCGTCATGCAGGGCTTCGAGATGCTGCTGTACGGCACGGGCGACGACCCGCTCTACGAGCCCACGTCACAGAAGTGGGTGAAGGGTTCGCAGGGCTTCCGGGACAGCCTGCGCTTCCTCGACACGGTCTACTCCGAGAAGCTCGGCCCCGACGTCTCCGACGCGCTCAGCCCGAACATCCAGACCAACGTCGCCACCGAGCTGCTGCCCGAGGAGAAGCTGGCCATCGACCTGGACGGCTCGTGGCTGGGGCAGCAGTGGCAGCCCAAGGGCGGCGGCAAGCCGTGGCCGCAGTGGGCGAAGACGCTGGGCCAGGCGCCGTTCCCGACGCAGCACGGCGCGGCACCGGGGAAGGTCTCGCTGGCCGGCGGCTGGACCTGGTCCGTCCCACAGCGCTCTCAGAACCCCGACCTGGCCTGGCAGTTGATCGAGACGCTCCAGACGAGGGCGAACGCCCGGGAGTGGTGCCTGCGCGGCGCGCAGATCGCGGTGCGCAAGGACGTCGCGAAAGACCCGGAGTACCTCACCTCCATGCCCGGCATCGACTTCTTCACCGGACTGGTGTCGGTCAGCAAGTACCGTCCCGCGCTGCCGGCCTACCCGAAGGTCTCGGCGGCGATCGGCGAGGCGATGGAGTCGGTGACCACGGGCGACGCCTCGCCCGAGCAGGCCGCGAAGGCGTACGACGGTCAGCTGGCCGCGACCGTCGACGGCCGGGTCGTGACCAGGCGCTGAGGGACCGCTCCGATGCGACGCGCCCACCCGCTGCGCTGGCTGCCGCTGGCCCCCGCCACCCTCCTCCTGCTGCTCTTCCTCGCCGGCCCGATCGGCTACTGCGTCTACATCTCCTTCACGGACATGCAGCTGACCGGCCAGAAGTCCACGTCGTTCGTCGGCCTGGCCAACTTCCGCCACGCCTTCGCCGACCCGAACTTCCTCAACGCGGTCGTCCTGACCCTCGTCTTCACGGTGATCTCCTCGATCCTGGGCCACAACGTCCTCGGGCTGTCCCTGGCCGGGCTGATGCGGCGCGCCTCCAAGGCCGTCCGCACGGTCACCGGCGCGGTCGTGATCTGCGCCTGGGTGGTCCCCGAGATCGTCGCCGGCTTCCTCCTGTACACCTTCTTCGAACGCCGCGGCACCCTCAACGCGCTCCTCGACTGGCTCCAACTCCCCGCCCAGAACTGGTTGTTCACCCTCCCCATCCTCGCCGTCTCGTTCGCCAACGTCTGGCGCGGCACGGCCTTCTCGATGCTGCTCTACTCCGCGGCGCTCTCCGAGATCCCGCAAGAGGTCACCGAGTCGGCGGAGGTCGACGGCGCGACCAGCCGCCAGCGCCTCTGGCACATCACGCTCCCCATGATCCGCCGCTCCATCGCCACCAACCTGATGCTCAACACCCTCTCCACGCTCTCCGTCTTCGGGCTGATCTGGGCGATGACCCGCGGCGGCCCGGGCAACCGCAGCCAGACCCTCCCGGTCTTCATGTACGACCAGGCGTTCCTCAAGGCCCTGATCGGCTACGGCACCGCGGTCGCCCTGCTCCTCCTGCTGGTCGGCGCCCTCTTCTCCGCTTTCTACCTGCGCCTGCTGCGCGAGGAGGTCTGATGCGCCCCCTGCTGGGCCGGCCGGCGCGCCGGCGGCTGGCGGCCGACGCGGCACTGCTCGCCGTGGCCGCCGCGTTCGCCGTCCCCCTGCTGTGGATGGTGTCGGCATCCCTGGACGCGCACGCGACGCTGCGGGTACGACTCCCGGACGCGCCGACGGCGGACAACTTCGGGGCGGTACTGACCCCCGACGTCACCTTCACCCCGATGCTCAACAGCCTGCTGCTGTGCGGCGGCGGCACGGCCGTGACGGTGGTCTGCGCGGCGCTCGCCGCCTATCCACTCTCCCGCCACCGCTCCCGCTTGACCCGCCCCTACCTGCTCACCATCCTGTTCTCCAGCTGCCTCCCGATAACCGCGATCATGGTGCCGGTCTACGGCCTCTTCGTGCAGATCAACCTCATCGACACCCTGTACGGCACCGCCCTCTTCCTCGCCGCGGCCCAACTCCCCTTCGCGGTATGGCTGATGAAGAACTTCATGGACGGCGTGCCGAAGGCGCTGGAGGAGGCCGCCTGGACCGACGGCGCCTCCTGGCTCCAGACCCTGACCCGCATCGTCCTGCCCCTGATGGGCCCGGGCCTGACCGTCGTCGCCATCTACACCTTCATCATGATGTGGGGGAACTTCTTCGTCCCCTTCATGCTGCTGCTCTCCCCCGAGCAGCTCCCCGCCTCGGTCAGCATCTTCACGTTCTTCGGCAACTACGGCGCGATCGCCTTCGGCGAGCTGGCCGCCTTCTCCATCCTGTACTCCACCCCGGTCCTCCTGCTCTACATCCTGATCGCCCGCCGCCTGGGCGGCGGCTTCGCACTGGGGGGCGCGGTGAAGGGATGACCAAGCGCTCAGTAACGCAGGAGTTTGGCCGAGAATCCTCTCGCCAAACGGTCACGGTCCGTGAGAAAATCACCCACCGTCACGGGATCACTCTGAGCAACCCGTAGATTGCTACGAGTTTTCGAAGGAACCTGCAGAACTACCCGCGTAGACACATGTCGGTCGCTTACGGTGTGGCCGTGCACACGCCAGACAGGGGCGAGCGCCGCCCACCCTTCGACGCCCAGTCCGCCAAGCGCATGCGCGAGGCTCTCGGAATGACGCCCGCGCACGTCGCGTACGGCATCAACGCCGCATACGGAAAACCGATTCAGCCACGGATGATCGTCGCCTGGGAACGGGGCGAGGGGTCACCGACGGAGAGCGAGCTGAACGCGCTCGCGGGAGCGCTGTGGTGCGCGCCCGGCGACCTGCTCGGGACGCCCGACACCTTGCGTGAGTACCGGATCTCCCGCGGCATCGCCGCCGACGACCTCGCGCTGCGGATCGGCATGGAGATCCCGGCGTACGAGCGGATGGAGGCCACCGGCCAGTGGCAGGGCAACGACCGGCAGGCCGCCGCGCTCAAGGCCGAGCTGGAACTGCCGCTGCCCGCGCTGGTGCGGCTGACCGGCCGGGCCCAGCAGCTGGCGGAGATGCTGCGCGGCGCCGCGACCACCCGCTGGCAGGCGTACGTGCGCCCGGTGTGCAAGCTGCTCGGGCTGCCGAAGCCCGAGGTGCAGAAGGCGCTGGAGCACCTCTTCGAGGAGTACCACCGGCGGATGGCCGGGACCCTGGGCTGGGGCGGCGGCACCGAGAGCGCGGCGGAGTCCAGCGACGCGGGCCGGGAGTTCCTGCGCGACGTGCTCGACCATTTCTGGGAGCAGGTCGGGGAGGGCTGAACGGCCGGGCCCGCACGCCGGGCCCACGGAGGGCCCGGCGGGGGCCGGCGCTCAGCGGCTCGGCCGGATCAGAAGACCGACTCGGCCTCGCCCATGCGGTCCGCCGGCACGGTCTTCAGGTGGGTGACCGCCTCGGCGAGCGGGACCATCGTGATGTCCGTGCCGCGCAGCGCCGTCATCTTCCCGAAGTCGCCGCGGTGTGCGGCCTCGACGGCGTGCCAGCCGAAGCGGGTGGCGAGCACGCGGTCGTACGCGGTGGGAGTGCCGCCGCGCTGCACGTGGCCGAGGATGACCGGGCGGGCCTCCTTGCCGAGCCGCCGCTCCAGCTCGACGGCGAGCTTGGTGCCGATGCCCTGGAAGCGCTCGTGACCGAACTGGTCGATCTCGCCCTTCGCGTAGTCCATCGTGCCCTCGGCGGGGTGCGCGCCCTCGGCGACGCAGACGACGGCGAACTTCTTGCCCCGCGAGAAGCGCTCCTCGACCATCGTGACCAGGTCGTTCACATCGAAGGGACGTTCCGGCAGGCAGATGCCGTGGGCGCCGCCGGCCATGCCGGACTCCAGCGCGATCCAGCCCGCGTGCCGGCCCATGACCTCGACGACCATGACCCGCTGGTGCGACTCGGCGGTGGTCTTCAGGCGGTCGATGGCCTCGGTCGCGACGCCGACGGCCGTGTCGAAGCCGAAGGTGCGGTCCGTGGAGGAGATGTCGTTGTCGATGGTCTTCGGCACACCGACGACGGGCAGCCCGGCGTCGGCGAGCATCCGGGCCGCGGTGAGCGTGCCCTCGCCGCCGATCGGGATGAGCACGTCGATGCCGTACTCCTTCGACATGTCCTTGGCGTCCTCGCACGCCTGGCGCAGCCGGGCGCGCTCCAGCCGGGAGGAGCCGAGGATCGTGCCGCCGCGGGCGAGAATGCCGCCGACGGCGTCCAGGTCGAGCTTTCGGTAACGGCCGTCGAGCAGACCAGCGAAGCCGTCCTCGAAGCCGATGACCTCGTCGTCGTGCTCGGTGACGGCGCGGTGCACCACAGAGCGGATCACGGCGTTGAGGCCGGGGCAGTCGCCGCCCGCGGTCAGGACTCCGATACGCATCGTGCTGAGTCTCCTGTGCTCGATGTGGGTTCTGGTGAGCCGGTGCGATTGTTTCACGGGCCGGTGACCGGTGCCCTCACGCGTCTCGGGTACCCCGCCTCCGGGTACCCCGCACAGGGGCGGTCACCCGCCTCGAGCACCTCTCTTCGCCCACGGGTGCCCACCATGGACACTGGGAGAGCGGCTTATCCACTGGCGCAGGTATTGTCAAGGGGGGCAAGCCCGCCATAACGGGTAATTTTCCCCTGTGAGCAACGGAAAAGGACGGAGATCGCGCGTGACGCGGAGCGTGTACGTGACCGGCATCGGCCGCGGCGACGGCCGCCAGGTCATCGAGCTGGGGGTCATGGAGCTGCTGACCCGCCATGTCGACCGGGTCGGCGTCTTCCGGCCGCTCGTGCACGACGACGGCCCTGACCGCCTCTTCGACCTGCTGCGGTCGCGGTACCGCCTCACCCAGCCCGCCGACTCGGTGTACGGCATGGGCTACGAGGAGGCGAGCACCCTGCAGGCCGAGCGGGGCACCGACGAGCTGGTCTCGCACCTGGTGGACCGCTTCCACGCCGTCGCCAGGGAGTACGACTACGTCCTCGTACTGGGCACGGACTACGCCGACACCAGCCTGCCGGACGAGCTGAGCCTGAACGCGCGACTGGCGAACGAGTTCGGCGCCTCGGTGCTGCCGGTCGTCGCGGGCCGCGACCAGGAGTCGGAGTCCGTACGGGCCGAGGCCCGCAACGCCTACCGCGCCTTCGACTCCATGGGCTGCGACGTGGTCGCCATGGTCGTGAACCGGGTGGCCCCGGCCGACCGCGAGGCCGTCGTGGAGCGGCTGGCGGCGCACCTCCCGGTGCCCTGCTACGCGCTCCCCGAGGACGCCTCGCTCTCCGCGCCGACGGTCGGCCAGATCGTGCACACCCTGGGCGGCGAGATACTGCTCGGCGACGACTCGGGCCTGGCCAGGGACGCCCGCGACTTCGTCTTCGGCGGCGCCATGCTGCCGACGTTCCTCAAGGCGCTGACCGACGGCTGCCTGGTGGTGGCCCCCGGCGACCGCGCGGACCTGATCATCGGCTCGCTCGCCGCGCACAGCGCGGGCGCCCCGCCGATCGCGGGCGTGCTGCTGACCCTCGGCGAGCGCCCGGGCCCGGACATCCTGGCGCTGGCCGCCCGGCTCGCGCCCGGTACGCCGGTGATATCCGTGCCCGGCGGGTCCTTCCCGACGGCCGGCGAGCTCTTCGCCATCGAGGGCAAGATGAGCGCCGCCTCGCCGCGCAAGGCCGAGACCGCGCTCGGCCTGTTCGAGCGGCACGTGGACACCGTCGAGCTGACCAAGCGGATCTCCGTACTGAAGTCCGACCGCGTCACCCCGATGATGTTCGAACACGAGCTGATCGAGCGGTCCCGCTCCGGGCGCCGCCGCGTCGTGCTGCCCGAGGGCACCGAGGAGCGGGTGCTGCGCGCCGCCGACGTGCTGCTCCGCCGCGACGTGTGCGACCTGACGCTGCTGGGCGAGGAGGAGGCGATCCGCAAGCGCGCCGCCGACCTCTCCATCGACCTGGGCGAAGCGCAGATCATCGACCCGCAGACCGCGCCGGTGCGCGAGCGCTTCGCCGAGCGGTACGCCGAGCTGCGCGCCCACAAGGGCGTCACCCATGAGCTGGCGTACGACGTGGTCGCCGACGTGTCGTACTTCGGCACGCTGATGGTCCAGGAGGGGCTGGCCGACGGCATGGTGTCGGGCGCCGTGCACTCCACCGCCGCCACCATCCGGCCCGCCTTCGAGGTCATCAAGACCAAGCCGGACGCCCAGATCGTCTCCTCCGTCTTCTTCATGTGCCTGGCCGACCGGGTGCTGGTCTACGGCGACTGCGCGGTCAACCCGGACCCGAACGCCGAGCAGCTCGCCGACATCGCCATCCAGTCCGCCGCCACCGCCGCCCAGTTCGGCGTCGAGCCGCGGATCGCGATGCTGTCGTACTCCACCGGCACCTCCGGCTCCGGCGCGGACGTCGACAAGGTGCGCAAGGCCACCGAGCTGGTCCGCGAGCGCCGCCCCGACCTGCTGGTGGAGGGCCCGATCCAGTACGACGCCGCGGTGGACGCGAGCGTCGCCCGCACCAAGCTGCCAGAGTCCGAGGTCGCGGGCCGGGCCACCGTGCTGGTGTTCCCGGACCTGAACACCGGCAACAACACCTACAAGGCCGTGCAGCGGTCGGCCGGCGCGGTCGCCGTCGGCCCCGTGCTGCAGGGCCTGCGCAAGCCGGTCAACGACCTCTCGCGCGGCGCCCTGGTCCAGGACATCGTCAACACCGTCGCCATCACGGCCATCCAGGCCCAGGGCGGCACCGCCCCGACCGGCCGCTGAAGCCCTGTCCCCGTCTCCCGTACCTCCCGTGACCGAACGCTCCCGCAACCGAACCGAAAGCTTTTCCATGACTGCCGACGCCACCCGAGTCCTCGTCCTGAACTCCGGATCCTCCTCGCTGAAGTACCAGCTGCTGGACATGAACGGGGGCACCCGGCTGGCGGTGGGGCTGGTCGAGCGGATCGGCGAGCCGGCCTCGCGGCTGGTGCACACCCCGCTGGCCGCCGGCGGCGACAAGCGCGAGCGCTCCGAGCCGATGCCCGACCACGACGCCGCGCTGAAGGCCGTCGCGGACGAGCTGTCGGCGGACGGGCTGGGCCTGGACTCCCCCGAGCTGGCCGCGATCGGCCACCGGGTGGTGCACGGCGGGCTGCGGTTCACCGAGCCGACCGTCATCGACGACGCGGTGCTCAAGGAGATCGAGCGGCTGGTGCCGGTGGCGCCGCTGCACAACCCGGCCAACCTCACCGGCATCCGGACGGCCCAGCGGCTCCGCCCGGACCTGCCGCAGGTCGCGGTCTTCGACACCGCCTTCCACTCGACGATGCCGGAGTACGCGGCCCGGTACGCCATCGACGTGGAGACCGCGGACGCGCACCGCGTGCGCCGGTACGGCTTCCACGGCACCTCGCACGCCTACGTCTCGCGCGAGACCGCCAAGCTGCTCGGCAAGCAGCCGGAGGACGTCAACGTCATCGTGCTGCACCTGGGCAACGGCGCCTCGGCCTCGGCGGTGGCCGGCGGCCGCTGTGTCGACACCTCGATGGGCCTGACCCCGCTGGAAGGCCTGGTCATGGGCACCCGCTCGGGCGACATCGACCCGGCGGTGATCTTCCACCTGGAGCGCAACGCCGGGTTGTCCAGCGCCGAGATCGACGAGCTGCTCAACAAGAAGAGCGGGCTGGTCGGGCTGTGCGGCGACAACGACATGCGGGAGATCCGGCGGCGGATCGACGAGGGCGACAAGCGGGCGGCGCTCGCCTTCGACATCTACATACACCGGCTGCGCAAGTACATCGGCGCCTACACCGCGGTGCTCGGCCGGGTCGACGCCGTGGCGTTCACCGCGGGCGTCGGCGAGAACGCGGCGCCGGTGCGCGCGGCCGCGGTGCTGGGCCTGGAGGAGATGGGGCTGGCCGTGGACGCGCGGCTGAACGCCGAGCGGTCCGACGAGGCCCGGATCATTTCCCCCGAATACGCCCGGGTCGCGGTCGCCGTGGTGCCGACCGACGAGGAGCTGGAGATCGCCAACCAGACATACGCACTGGTCAGCGCCTAGTTTTCGGCGCTTCCGCCAGGTGGAATATTCCGCTCTGAAACAAACCGATAGGATTCAGCCCATGCGCCGTTCGAAAATCGTCTGCACCCTGGGCCCCGCCGTTGACTCCTTCGACCAGCTGAAGACGCTGATCGAGGCCGGTATGAACGTGGCCCGTTTCAACATGAGCCATGGCACCCACGAGGAGCACGAGGAGCGGTACCACCGGCTCCGCAAGGCCGCCGAGGAGACCGGCCGCGCCGTCGGCGTGCTCGCCGACCTCCAGGGCCCCAAGATCCGCCTGGAGACCTTCGCCGACGGTCCGGTGGAGCTGGTGCGCGGCGACGAGTTCGTCATCACCACCGAGGACGTGGCCGGTGACAAGACCATCTGCGGCACCACCTACAAGGGCCTGCCCGGCGACGTCTCCAAGGGCGACCCGGTACTGATCAACGACGGCAACGTCGCCCTCCAGGTGATCGAGGTCGACGGCCCCCGCGTGCGCTGCATCGTCATCGAGGGCGGCGTCATCTCCGACCACAAGGGCATCAACCTGCCCGGCGCCGCGGTGAACGTCCCGGCGCTGTCCGAGAAGGACATCGAGGACCTGAAGTTCGCCCTGAACATGGGCTGCGACCTGGTCGCGCTGTCCTTCGTGCGGGACGCCAAGGACGTCCAGGACGTGCACCGCGTCATGGACGAGGTCGGCCGCCGGGTGCCGGTGATCGCCAAGGTCGAGAAGCCGCAGGCCGTCGCCAACATGGAAGAGGTCGTCGCCTCCTTCGACGGCGTCATGGTGGCCCGCGGTGACCTGGCGGTGGAGTACCCGCTGGAGAAGGTCCCGATGGTGCAGAAGCGCCTGGTGGAGATGTGCCGGCGGAACGCCAAGCCGGTGATCGTGGCGACCCAGATGATGGAGTCGATGATCACCAACTCCCGCCCGACCCGCGCCGAGGCGTCCGACGTCGCCAACGCGATCCTGGACGGCGCGGACGCGGTCATGCTCTCCGCGGAGTCCTCGGTCGGCCAGTACCCGATCCAGACCGTCAAGACGATGTCGAAGATCGTCGAGGCGGCCGAGGAGGAGCTGCTGTCCAAGGGCCTGCAGCCGCTGGTCCCGGGCAAGAAGCCGCGTACGCAGGGCGGCGCCGTCGCCCGTGCCGCCGCCGAGATGGCCGACTTCCTCAACGGCAAGGCGCTGGTGGCCTTCACCAAGTCCGGTGACACCGCGCGCCGGCTGTCCCGCTACCGCGCGGCCCAGCCGATCCTGGCCTTCACCACCGACGTCTCGACCCGCAACCAGCTCTCGCTGAGCTGGGGCGTGGAGACCTACGTCGTGGAGCACGTCAACACCACCGACGCCATGGTCGACCTGGTCGACTCCGAGCTGCTGAAGCTCAAGCGGTACAACGCCGGTGACACCATGATCATCACGGCCGGTTCGCCCCCCGGCGTCCCCGGCACCACCAACATGGTCCGGGTGCACCACCTGGGTGCCTGACGGTCCCGCAGGTACGCGAAGGCCCCGCTCCTCTTCGGAGGAGCGGGGCCTTCGTGGTGCGGCTCCCGGAACGGGTCCGGTGGACCGGGCCGTGACGGCGTGGTGCTCAGCCGGTCATGTACTGCTGCAGGCCCGGGACGTGCAGGTTGCCGCCGAACTGGCCCGCCTGGTCGATGCTCACCTTGGTGAAGACCGCGAAGGGCGTGTTGATGGGCGGCGGGTGCTCCGGGTCGAACGTCACGGGGATCAGCCCGAAGAGGTTGCCCTGCAGCTTCTCGGTGTACATCGTCACCTTGCCGCCGCGGATCGTGGACGTGGAGCCCTTGCGCGCCTGGACGTGGTACTTCTTCCCGGACGCCGGGTCGTCGACGGTCTGGTGCAGGTCGCCGATGTCCACGCTGTCGGCGGTGAACTTCAGGGCCTGCTTGGTGTGGCCGCTCTGGGTGGTGACGTTGACTACCCCCTCGTAGTCCAGGCCGCGCAGGGTGAGCGCGGAGGACTCCAGGTGCCAGGGGCGGTCGGGCAGGGTGACGGGGGTCTGCTCGTCCTTGCCCTTCTGCTTGTTCTCGACGACGCAGGGGTAGCCCTTCTTGCCGTCGGCGTCCTTGCCGTCCAGACCGCCGCCGGGCAGGGCGTTGTCCGCCATGCCCACGGCGCCGTGGACGGTGTCGCCGACGGCCTTCGAACCGCCCTTGAGGGAGTCGCCGGCCTTGCCGACGCCGTCCTTGACGCCGTCGACGGTGTCCTCGACCGGCTTGGTGACCTTGCCGACGGCGGAACCGGAGTCCCCGGACGCGCTGTCCTTGGACGCGGTGTCCTCGGACGCCGACGGGGACGGGCTCGGCGAGGCGGACTCGTCGCCGGACTTGTCGCCGCCGCCCAGCAGACCGCCGAGCGCGTCACCGACGCCGCCCAGCAGGCCGCCGTCCTTCTTCTCCGCCTCGGGGGAGGCGGACGGCGAGGGCGTCGCGGAATCCGACGGCTCCTCGGTCTTCGGGGTGGCGGACGGCTCGGACGTCTTGTCCTCGTCCGCACCGGACGAGGGCGAGGCGGAGGGCTTCGCGGACGGCTCGGCGGACTCCTTGCCGTCCTTCGCGTCGTCCTTCTTGTCCTTGGCCTTGTCCTTGGACTTGGCGTCCTGCTCGTCCACCTTGTCCGGAGCGGTCACGCACGGACCGCCCCGGAAGGGGCTCTCCGGGGGCTTGGGCTTGGCCACGGCCAGCTGGGGCGTGAGCCCCATGCCCATGAGCACGGCGGAGGGCATGGCGGCGATCGCGATCGCCTTGCCGGCGGGTACGTGCAGCCGCGTCAGCAGCGGCTTCCGCGGCGCCGCGTGCCGCCCGGATCTCGCCCCGGCGGCTGCGCCCTCGTCGTGCAGCTCATCACCCGGCACGGTGCCTCCCGTTCGTCCCGTTGGTCGGGCTCTTACCTGACAGGTCGTCCAGTACGCCGCGCGAACCGCCCGCGCCGGCCGCCATGGGCCGGTCGCCGAACGGGCTGAACTCCTCACCGAGGCCGTCGTCCAGGCGCTTGGGCTCACCGTCGGTGTCCTCGGTGGAGGACGCGGCGGGCGCCGGCTTGCCGGGGGCCCAGGAGACCGCCAGCGCACCGCCGATCAGCCCCAGCAGGAAGCCGACCAGGAAGGCACCGAAGTTGGAGACGACCAGGGACACCAGCGACAGCAGGATCCCCGCAACACCGGCGAAGACCCGCGAAGCGGGCTGGAACCACATGGTCAGACCGAGCACGACCAGCAGCACGCCGATGATCAGCGAGCCCGCGCCCGCCGTCGTCGCCATGCGGACGGTCAGGGAACCGATCGTGAGGTTCGCGTAAGGGATGTACATGATCGGGATGCCGGCAAGCACGGTCAGCAACCCGCCCCAGTACGGGCGTTGTCCACGCCAAACCCGGAACGAACGGCGCTGCCGGCCGATTGTCTCGCTCAGCCGTGGTCGCGTGTCGGCGCTCATCTCGTACAGCTCCTCGGGACTGGCAATTCGGTGGTACGTGAGCTGATGATGCTCAGTGCTGCGGGGACCGGCGAACGGGCACAGGGACGCGGCCCGAAGACCTGACGATCGACTCCCCCGTGCCCGCGCGCTCAGTGCGTCAGTAGCACTCGTTCTTGCCCGCGGAGACCTTCATCTTCAGGCCGCTGAGCTTGAACGTTCCGGCCGTGGTCGCCCAGGCCGTCTGCTTGACGTGGGTCAGCGTGGCCGTGTCGGCTTCCTGGGCGAAGGAGCCGGGGTCGGCCTTGTCGCCCTTCTTGATGCCGGGGCCCTTGGACGACGAACCCGCAGCAACACCGATGTTGATGTTGTTGAAGGTCGCGTCCGCTTCCAGCTGGTCCAGGTCGATGTAGAGGTTCTTCGCCTCCACCGGCGTGGACCCGCCACCCGCCTGCAGCTTCATCGACACGTCACCGAAGACGGGGACGGGCACGACGACGGACTGGCAGAGGTTCTTGATCTTGGCGCTCGAGAACGCCGAGACCGCGACCGGGATCTGCTTGCCGCCCTTCTGGGCGTCAACGGCTCCGTACTGCAGGAAGCCGGTGCCGTCCAGGCGGTCGGTCGACACCTTGAACTGCTGGCCGGACACGCTGAACGACGCGGCGAGGGCACCCTGCGAAAGGGCGACTCCGATCGCGGCCGTCGCAGCGACGCTCGGCACCATGACGACGGCGAACCGCTTCCATCTGGTCCCGCCACGAGCCAGGGACTCCATGACTTTCCTCCTTCTCGGACGTACATCTCCGGCACCGGCCGCTCGGGTCATGGATACGGCCGCACCTGGGATGGGAGAAGTGCTACGTCCTCGGGAAGGAGAGCGCCCGCTTCGGAGGTCTTGCGTTCCGAACCGCCGGCGATCACCCCCGAGCGACAACCACTGGCCACGCTCTCGCGCAACCTCTCTGGACAGGCTCCGCCGGATTGGCGAAGACCCCCCTGTCCCGACCGGCGCCACTGCCGCCGGCCACTCGGTGGGGACCCACCCTCCGCGCCTCCCGGCCGGCTGCCGGACTGCGGGGTGATGGACCGAGCTTGGCTGATCGTGGTCCATTCGGGGCCGACGCACAAGGGGCTCGTTACCTACGAGTAACAGACAAATAACCGCCTCTGCACCGAGGGGAATCGGCCCGGCGCGGAGGGTCACCTTTAACGCGGAAGAAACATCCGGAAATTACGGCCAAAACACGCCAAGCCATCCCAGCGCTCTTACTCCAAGTAACAGCGGCCACGATTACCAAGATTTGGTAAAACGTGGCCGCCGTTCCGTTTGAGGAGGGAGGAGTTGGCGAGTCGTCAGAACAAGACGCGGGCCAGGGCGGTGCGGGCGCGCACGACGCGCGGGTCGTCGCCGCCGATGACCTCGAAGAGCTCCAGCAGCCGCACCCGGGCCGCCTCGCGGTCGTCGCCCGCCGTGCGCTTCACGACGTCGACCAGCCGCCCGAAGGCGTCCTCCACATGCCCGCCGACCAGGTCCAGATCGGCCGCGCGGATCTGCGCCTGCACGTCGGCCGGGCCCTCGGCCGCCTCCTTGCGCACCGCCTGCGGGTCGAGGTCCTGCACGCGGTGCAGCAGCTCGGCCTGCGCGAGGCCCAGCTTCGCCTCGGCGTTGGCCGGGTCGTCGGAGAGCACGTTCTTGTACGCCTGGATGGCGCCGCCGAGGTCGCCGGAGTCCAGCGCCTGGGTCGCGGCCTCCAGCAGCGCGTCGTACGGACCGGCCGGGACGGGCGCCTCGACGGGCTCCTCGTCGCCGAGCTCCGCGGGGTCGACGGGCGCGCCGACGATGCCGAACTGCTGCTCGGCGGCCTGCACCAGCTGGTCCAGCACCTGCCGGATCTGCGCCTCCGGGGCCGCGCCCTGGAACAGCGGGATCGGCTGGCCCGCGACGACGGCGAACACCGCCGGGATGCCCTGCACACCGAACTGCTGGAAAAGGGCCTGATTGCTGTCTACGTCGATCTTGGCGAGCACGAACTTGCCGGCGTACTCCGCCGCCAGGCGCTCCAGCAGCGGGCCCAGCTGCTTGCACGGCTCGCACCACTCGGCCCAGAAGTCGATGACGACCGGGACTTCGGTGGAGCGCTGCAGGATCTCCTGCTGGAAGCCCGCCTCGTCGACGTCGACCACGAGCCGGCCGCCCGTCGGGGCCTGACCCGTACGCGCCGCCTCGGCGCGTGACTGCTCCGCTTTCTGCTTCGCTTCCCCGGCCGCCTTCACCGCGGCGAGGTCGACCACTCCACTCATGGACATATTGCGTGGCTGCATGGTCCCATCCTCCCCCCTGAGCGGGCCGTTCCGGAAAGCGGTGCGGAAAATCCAGGGCCCCCATGGCCCTGGATTCCGCGAGGTGAGCTCCGCGTCCTGCCGCGCGTCCCGCCGGATTGCCTGAAGCGGGCCGGAGGCGGAGCTCTGTGGTGGTCCCGAGGAGGACCGTTCTGCGGTCCCGAGAGGACCTGTCTGTGGTGGCCGGGGTCCCCACCCGCGGCCGATGTGGCGTCGCTCTTTCGCTACGAGTCGTAGCGTAACTCTCCGGTCCCCCGCCGCCGCAACCATGCGGGGCCGCCGCGCTCGTGATCTCTCTCACCCGCCGCGCGCGCCCCGCGCCTACCGGCCGGTATGGTCGGCCGCATGCAGTGCTCTCCCACCGGCCCCCGCAAGGGGCGCGCCCGCCCCGGAGGCCGCACGGGACGCCCGCGCAGCGCCGAGGCCGACGCCGCGATCCTCGACGCCACCCGCGCGGCCCTCGTCGAGCTGGGCTGGGGGAAGCTCACGATGGGCGACGTGGCCGCACGCGCCAAGGTCGCCAAGACCACGCTGTACCGCCGCTGGGCCGGCAAGAACGAACTGGTGCTGGACGCCGTCGCGGTCCTCTTCGACGAGCTGGAACTCCCCGACCGGGGCTCCCTGCAGGACGACATCGAGGGCGTCGTGCTGCAGTTCGCCGCGCTGCTGGCCCGCCCGGAGACCAAGACCGCGCTGATGGCGGTGGTCGCCGAGTCCACCACGGACGACGCGCTGCGCGCCCGGATCCGCGAGGCCGTCGTGGAGCGCCAGAAGCGGCTGGTGGTGCAGGGCCGGCAGCGCGCCCAGCGGCGCGGCGAACTGCCGCCGGACGGCGGCGGGTCCGAGGGCGCCGCGGCGGCGGCACGCCACGTGGACCTGATCTTCGACGTGATCGCGGGCGCGGTGGTGCACCGCGCGCTGGTCAGCGGCGAGCCGGTGGACGCGGCCTGGGCGGCCCGCTTCACCACCCTCCTGCTCGCCGGGCTGGGCGGCCTGGAGAGCAGGGACTGAGCGCGGGCCGCACCGCGGTTCTCAGACCTGGTAGCGCTCCCCCGCGAACAGGTGCAGATGCCCGCCGACCCAGTCCGAGGTCCGCCGCAGCCCCACCTCCAGGGAGACCTGCGGCTGCCAGCCGGAGAGCTCCCGGGCCCGCGCGTTGTCCGACAGCAGCCGCTCCACCTCGCTGCCCGAGGGGCGCAGCCGCGCCGGGTCCACGACCACCTTCGCCTCCCGGCCGGAGGCCGCGATCAGCTCCTCCGCGAGCTGCCCGATGGAGATCTCCCGCCCCGTACCGAGGTTGACGACCTCCCCCACCGCCCGGTCGCACTCCGCGAGCGCCAGGAACCCCTCGGCGGTGTCCGTGACGTAGGTGAAGTCGCGGGTCGGCGTCAGGGAGCCGAGCCGGATCTCCCGGGCGCCGGAGTGCAGTTGGGCGAGGATCGTGGGGATCACGGCGCGGGCCGACTGCCGGGGTCCGTAGGTGTTGAACGGGCGGACCACGGTGACCGGCAGCTCGAAGGCGTGCCAGTGCGAGAGCGCCAGCATGTCGGCGCCGATCTTCGAGGCGGAGTACGGGGACTGCGGCTGGAGCGGGTGGTTCTCGGCGATGGGCACGGTGCGCGCGGTCCCGTACACCTCGCTGGTGGAGGTGTGGACGAGCCGCCGCACGCCGTGCAGCCGGGCCGCCTCGCACACGTTCTCCGTACCGACCACGTTCGTCTGCACGTACGCGCCGGGCGAGTCGTAGCTGTACGGGATGCCGATCAGCGCGGCGAGGTGGAAGACCGTGTCGCAGCCGGCGACCGCGTCCCGAACCCGGCCCGCGTCGCGGACGTCGCCCGCCATCATCTCGACCGGGCTGTCCGGGCGCAGATAGCGCGCGAGGTGGCCCTTCTCCGCGTACGGCTTGTAGTGGACCAGGGCCCGGACCCGCGCGCCGCGCGCGACGAGCAGGTCGACGAGCGTGGAGCCGATGAACCCCTCGGCGCCGGTGACGAGGACGCGGCGGCCCTTCCAGGGGTTGTGCTGCGTGGTCATGCGTACTCCTTCGAAGAGAGCGGGTTCGTGGTGGGGGTGGCACGCCCTGCCAGCCGGAGGACCTTGTCCGCCAGCAGATCGGCGGCGCGGGCGTGGGTGCCCGGGTCGGCCGCGGCGCCCATCGCCGCCAGCCGGGCCGGGTCGTCCAGCAGGGGGCCGACGACGGCGTCGAGGCGCTCGGCGGTGGTCTCGGCGTCCGGCAGCAACAGCGCGGCGCCGGCGTCGGACAGCACCCGCGCGTTGTGCGTCTGGTGGTCGCCGGGGGCGTGCGGATACGGGACGAGGACCGCGGGCATCCCGATCGTGGCCAGCTCCGCGACGGTCGCCGAGCCGGCCCGGCACACCACCAGGTCGGCGGCGGCGTAGGCGAGGTCCATCCGGTCCAGGTAGGGGACCGCCTCCGCGACCGCCGCGCCGCCCTCGGCGACCAGCCGCTCGCGCGCCGCGTCCAGCGCGTCGGGGCCGGTCTTGATCAGCATCCGCAGGTCCGCACGGTGGCGGTGCCGGGCGGCCAGCCCGAGCGCTGCCTCGGTGAGCCGCGCCGCACCCAGGCTGCCGCCATTGACCAGCAGCAGCCGGGCGCCGTCCGGGACGCCCAGCGCCCGGCGGGCCGGTCCCCGCAGCGCCTCCCGGTCCAGCCCGGCGAGC
>NZ_JBEPFC010000031.1:0-55119 GCF_040301705.1 Streptomyces sp. NPDC000151
CCGGCGACGGGCCCGCGCGCCCGGCGGCCACGGCCGGCGACGTCCGCCACCGCATCCTGCTGGACCGCCTCGGGGACGAGCTGGACCGGGACCCCTGGCTGCGGCTGCCGGGCGTCACCGCGCTGCTGGCGCACGACCGCGAGCAGGGCACGGACTACGCGGCGACCCTCACGGCGTGGCTGGCCGCGGTCGGCGACGTGGCCTCGGCCGCGGCCCGCCTCACGGTGCACCCGAACACCCTGCGCCACCGCCTGCGCCGCATCCGCGAGCTGTTCCCGCTGGACCTGGACGACCCGGACGTACGGCTGGCGGCGTGGCTGGAGCTGAGAGCCTCTGTCTAGACACAGGCTCCGGGAGCCGCTCCGAGAACCGCTCCGAGCGGTCAGCTGTCGAAGTCGACCGTCAGGGTGTCGGAGGCCGGGAAGGTCTGGCAGGTGAGGACGTAACCGGCCTCGACCTCGGAGGTCTCCAGGGCGAAGTTGCGGCGCATGTCGGCCTCGCCATCGCGGATCAGCGCGCGGCAGGTGCCGCAGACGCCGCCCTTGCAGGCGAACGGGACGTCCGGGCGGACCTGTTGGGCGCCGTCCAGTATGGCGCGGTCGCGGGAGAGCGGCTGGGTCGTCGTCCGGCCGTCGAGGGTGATCGTGACCTCGCTGACCGGGCCGTCGGCCGCGGCCTCTTCGTGCCGCGCCTCGCGCACCGGCTCGTCGTCGGCGTAGAACAGCTCCTGGTGTACGCGGTCCTCGGGCACGCCGAGGCCGGCCAGTACCTGCTGGGCGTCGCGGACCATGCCGTGCGGGCCGCACAGCCACCAGTGGTCGGCGTCCGCGACGTCCACCAGCGAGCCGATGAGCGCGGACAGGCGGTCGGCGTCCAGGCGCCCGGAGAGCAGTTCGGCCTCGCGCGGCTCCCGGGAGAGGACGTGGCCGAGCTGGAAGCGGGTGGGGTAACGATCCTTCAGGTCGGCGAGCTCGTCCGCGAACATCACCGTGGCCGTGCGGCGGTTGCCGTAGAACAGCGTGACGCGCGAGCTGTCGTCCGCCGCCAGCACGGAAGCGGCGATGGAGAGCATCGGCGTGATCCCGGAGCCGGCCGCGATCAGGACGTGGTGGCCGGGGACGGTGAGGTCGGGGGTGAAGAAGCCGGTGGGCGCCATTACCTCGACGGTGTCCCCCGGGCGCACCTCCTCCACCAGCCAGGACGAGAAGAGGCCGCCGGGCACGACGCGGACGCCGATGCGCGGGGTGTCGCCCACGGGCGCGCAGATGCTGTACGAGCGGCGCTCGTCGCGGCCGTCGATCTCCCGGCGGAGGGTGAGCGACTGGCCGGGCGCGAACGCGAACTCCTCGGCCAGCTCCTCCGGTACCTCGAAGCCGACGGCGGCGGAGTCGTCGGTCAGCGGCTCGACCGCGGCGACGCGGAGGGAGTGGAACGCCGGACGCCGGCGGGCCGGGGCCGCCGCCGGGGCGGGCGAGGCGGGCGCGGTGGGGGCGGTCATCAGATCTCCTTGACGTGCTCGTACGGTTCCCGGCAGCTGCGGCAGCGGCGCAGCGCCCGGCAGGAGGTGGCGCCGAAGCGGGAGAGCTCCTCGGTGTCGGCGGAGCCGCAGCGCGGGCAGGGCACGGTCCGGCGGGTCGGCGACAGGTCCAGCAGGACCGGGCCTTCGGTGCGGCGCGGGGCCGGGCCGGGCGGCGCGATGCCGTGCTCGGCGAGCTTGCGGCGGCCCTCCTCGGAGATCCAGTCCGTCGTCCACGGCGGGTCCAGCACCGTTTCGATACGGACATCCGTGTACCCGGCAGCGCGCAGCCGCGCCGCGAGCGTGGCCCGCATCTCGGCCATGGCCGGGCAGCCCGAGTACGTCGGGGTCATGGTGGCGGTGACCGAGCCGTCCGGCGCCACCTCGACGCCGCGCAGAACGCCCAGCTCGGCGAGGGTGACCATGGGCAGCTCGGGGTCGACGACCTCGGAGGCGATCCGCCGGGCGCGGGCCGCGGCGGTCTCCGGCGCAGCACCGTTGTCGTGGAGAGAGTGCAGGGTCGCGGTCATCGTCACCACGCGGCTTCCGGGTGGGCGCGGGCGAGGCCCTGCAGCTCGGCGAGGAGCGGCGCCAGGTGCTCCGTGCGGTCGCCGGCCCGGCCCGCGCCCGGCACGGCCGTGACCTGCGCGGGAGTCGTCAGCCCGGCCGCCTCGGCCACCTGGGCGAGCACCGCGCGGGTGGCTTCGGCGACCTCCTCGGCGGGCGCGCCGAAACCCTCGGCGGTCCGGTCCGCGTACAGCTCGTCCAGCCAGGGGGCGAGCTCCGTCCAGGCGGCCTGCATCCGGCGGTGCGACTCCGCCGTGCCGTCGCCGAGCCGGACGACCCACTCCGCCGCGTACTGCCGGTGGTACGTCAGCTCCTTGACGCCCTTCGCCGCCACCGCCGCCAGCACCGGGTCGGCGCAGCCGGCCAGCCGCTCGAACAGGGCCAGCCGCCACGCGGACTGTGCCAGCAGCCGCCCGACGCAGCACGCGAAGTCGCCGCGGGGCAGCTCCGCCAGACGTACGTTGCGGAAGTCCGCCGCGTCACGGAAGTAGGCGTACGCGTCCTCGCCGCGGCCCGTGCCGTCGGCCTGCCCGGCGCGGGCGTACAGCAGCCGGGCCTGGCCGAGCAGGTCGAGGCCGATGTTGGCGAGCGCCATCTCCTCCTCCAGCTCGGGGGCGCGGGTGCACCACTCGGCCAGCCGCTGCGCGCCGATCAGCGCATCGTCCCCGAGGGCCACGCACACCGCGGCCAGCGCGGCGGCGTCCACGCCCTCGGGCAGCGCCGTCGGCACGCCGTGCAGCGGGTCGGCGAAGCCCGTGCCGAAGGCCCAGCGGGCGTCACCGTCCGCACCCCCGGCCTCGGCCAGGGACATGTACACGTGATCGTCGAGATCGTCGTGGACGCCTTCACTCATTTCTGCTGCTCCTGGTCAGGCCGTGGGTGCCGTGGGCTAGATGTGCGGGACATCCGCCGGGATGTCGTAGAAGGTCGGGTGGCGGTAGACCTTGTCGCCGCTGGGCTCGAAGAACGGGTCCTTCTCGTCGGGCGCGGAGGCGGCGATGTTGTCGCTGCGCACGGCCCAGAGGGAGACGCCTTCGTTGCGCCGGGTGTAGAGGTCGCGGGCGTGCGTGAGCGCCATCCGGTCGTCGGCGGCGCGCAGCGACCCGACGTGCACGTGGTTCAGGCCGCGCTTGCTGCGTACGAAGATCTCGTACAGCGGCCACTGGCCCTTGGGGTGGTGCTGTGCCGCCTCCGGGTGGCCCTGGGTCTCGCTCATGCCGCGTGCTCCTTCTCGTCCTCACGGGCCCGCTCGGCCTGCTTGGCGGCGTGTGCCGCCGCCGCTTCGCGCACCCAGGCGCCTTCCTCGTGGGCCGTGCGGCGCCGGGTCATCCGCTCGGCGTTGCAGGGCCCGTCGCCCTTGATGACCCGCATCAGCTCGGTGAAGTCGGGGGTGCCGAAGTCGTGCTGGCCGCGCTCCTCGTTCCACTTCAGCTCGGGGTCGGGGAGGGTGACGCCGAGCTTCTCGGCCTGCGGGACGGTCATGTCGACGAACTTCTGCCGCAGCTCGTCATTGGAGTGGCGCTTGATGCGCCAGGCCATCGACTGCGCGGAGTTCGGCGAGTCGTCGTCCGGCGGGCCGAACATCATCAGGGACGGCCACCACCAGCGGTCCACCGCGTCCTGCACCATGTCGCGCTGCGCCTGCGTGCCCGCCATCATCGTCCGCAGCAGCTCATAGCCCTGCCGCTGGTGGAACGACTCCTCCTTGCAGACCCGCACCATGGCCCGCGCGTACGGGCCGTACGAACTGCGGCACAGCGGCACCTGGTTGCAGATCGCGGCGCCGTCCACGAACCAGCCGATCACGCCCACGTCGGCGAAGGTCGGGGTGGGGTAGTTGAAGATCGAGGAGTACTTCTGGCGGCCCTCGATCAGCCGGTCGGTCAGGTCGTCGCGGTCCGCGCCCAGGGTCTCGGCCGCGGAGTACAGGTACAGGCCGTGGCCGGCCTCGTCCTGGACCTTCGCGAAGAGGATCGCCTTGCGGCGCAGCGAGGGGGCGCGGGTGATCCACGCGCCCTCCGGCTGCATGCCGATGATCTCGGAGTGGGCGTGCTGGGCGATCTGCCGGATCAGCGTCCTGCGGTACCCCTCCGGCATCCAGTCCCGCGGCTCGACGCGCTGGTCACGGGCGATCGTGCGGTCGAAGTACGCCTGGAGCCCGGGCTCCGGGGGCGGCGCCGCCGCGGTGTCGCCCGGTGACGAGGATGCAGAGCTTGGCATGTCCATCCTTCCCAACCGACCGTTCGTTCGGTTACTCAGTCTCGTGTATTGCGGCGTGTATGGCAAGAGGCGGCCGTGAATCGGTTACGAGGGGCGGGTGCGCGCCTTCGGGGACGGGGCCGGCTTCCTGGGGGCGAGCCCCGCCCCGGCGGTGGGGGCCTCGGCCGTAGCCCCTCGCGCGGCGACCGTCACCGTCGCTCAGCGGCTCACTCCCATGTGTAGAAGCCCTGTCCCGTCTTCCGGCCCAGCTCGCCGCGGGCGACCTTCTCGCGGAGCAGCGCGGGCGGCGCGAACCGCTCGCCCAGCGTGGCCTGCAAGTACTCCGCTATCGCGAGGCGGACGTCCAGGCCGACCAGATCGGTCAGCTTCAGCGGGCCCATGGGGTGCTTGTATCCGAGGCTCATCGCGGCGTCGATCGCGGCGGGCTCCGCCACGCCCTCCTCGACCATCCGCACCGCCTCCAGGCCGAGCGCCAGGCCCAGCCGGCTGCTGGCGAAGCCGGGGGAGTCCTTGACCACGACGTCGGTCTTGCCGAGCGCGTGCGTCCAGGCCAGCGCCGACTGCAGGGTGGCGTCGGCGGTCTCCGGGGCGACGACCAGCTCGATCAGCGCCGAGGCGGGCACGGGGTTGAAGAAGTGCATGCCGAGGAAGCGGGCCGGGCGCCGGAGCGCGGCGCCGAGCTCGGTGACCGACAGGGAGCTGGTGTTCGTCGCCAGTACGGTGTCGTCGGAGACCGCCTGCTCGGCCGCGGCCAGCAGCTTCGCCTTGAGCGCGGCGTTCTCCGGTACCGCCTCGACGACCAGCTCGACGCCGGCGGGCAGCTCCTCGGGGGAGGCGACCGTGGCGACCCGGGCCAGCACCGCGTCCGCCGGCTCGGCGAGCTTGCCGCGCTCGGCGGCGCGCGCGAGCCCGGTGGCCACCCGGTCCAGCGCGGCGGCCGCGGCCTCGGCCCCGCTCTCGACGACCGTGACCCGCGACCCGATGGCCGCGAACGACTGCGCGATACCGGCGCCCATCCGGCCGCCCCCGATGACGGCCACGGCCGCCGGCGCGGCGGCACTCGGCACGGCGGCGCTCGCCGCCGCCCCCTCCACTCCCGAACTCACGACCGCTTTCCCTTCTTCTCCTGGCCCCTCTTCTCGAGGCCCCTCTTCTCCAGGCCCCTCTTCTCCAAAAAGTGCGTCATCCGGTCCCGCTTGTCCTGTCCTTCGAAGAGCACCGCCTGCGCGAGATCGTCGGCGACCGGATGCGCGCCGGGCGCGTCCATGACGAGCTTGGTCAGCCGCAGCGCGGTCGCCGAGGAGCGCGCCATGCGGTCCAGTACGGCATGTGCCCTGTCCAGCAGCTCGTCGGCCGGGACGACCTCCATGACCAGGCCCGCGGCGAGCGCCGCCGGCGCGTCCAGATTCCGCCCGGCGAGCAGCACCTGCTTGGCGACCGACTCGCCGACCAGCTCCGGCAGCCGCCAGGACGCGCCGGCCGCGGCGAGGATGCCCAGCCCCGGCTCCGGATTCCCGAACACCGCGTCCGGCCCGGCGATCCGGAGGTCGCAGGCGTAACTCAGCTCGGCGCCGCCGCCCAGCGCCCAGCCGTCCACCGCGGCCAGCGTCGGCATCGGCAGCCGCCGCACCCGCTCGAACAGCCGGCTGTTGATGCCGCGCAGCGCGTCGTCCCCGCCGCGGCGCAGCAATTCGGAGATGTCCGCGCCGCCCGCGAACACGCCGCCGTGCCCGGTGAGCAGCAGCAGCCTCGGGTCGCGCTCCAGCAGATCGCAGACGGCGTGCAGCTCGGAGATCATCCGGCCGCTGATGGCGTTGCGCGCCTCGGGGCGGTACAGCGTCACCACGACCCGGTCGTCCCGCTCCTCCACGCGCAGCGTCTCGTACGACGCGTCCACCACCGCGCCGCTCGCGCCGCCCGCGTCGGCCGCCGTGCGGTCCGGGGCCGTCGTCGTGCCGGGTCTCCCGGCCGCTGCCTCGTCGCTCATATCCGCTTCGCTCATATCCGCTCCACCAGCATCGCGACGCCCTGGCCGACGCCGACGCACAGCGTGGCCAGGCCCTTGCGGGCGTCCTCGCGCTCCAGGCGGCCCAGCAGCGTCAGCAGGATGCGGGCGCCGGAGCAGCCGAGGGGGTGGCCGAGGGCGATGGCGCCGCCGTCGGCGTTGACCTTGCCCTCGTCCAGGCCGAGCCGCCGGGTGACGGCCAGGGACTGGGCGGCGAAGGCTTCGTTCAGCTCGATCGCGTCCAGCTCCGAGATCTTCCAGTCCGCGCGGGCCAGCGCCTTCTCCGTGGCCGGCACCGGGCCCAGGCCCATCAGGTTCGGCTGGAGGCCCGCTGAGGCGGAGGTGACGATGCGGGCCCGGGGCGTCAGGCCGTACCGCCGCACCGCCTCGGCGCTCGCCACCAGCAGCGCGGCCGCGCCGTCGGAGAGCGGCGAGGAGGAACCGGCGGTCACGACGCCGTCCTTGCGGAAGATCGTGCGCAGCGTGCCGAGCTTGTCGAGGGTCGTGCCGGGGCGCGGGCCCTCGTCGCGGGTCACCTCGGTCTCCTCGCCGCGCTTGGCCTTGACCGGGACCGGAACGATCTCCCGGTCGAAGTGGCCGGCCTCCTGCGCGGCGACCGCCCGCTGGTGGCTGCGGAGCGCGAACGCGTCGGACTCGGCCCGCGTGATGCCGTCGAGCGCCGCGACCTCCTCGGCGGTCTCGCCCATGGAGAGCGTCAGCTTGGCGGTCTCCGGACCGGACCCGGCCACCTCCCGGTCGGCGGCCGTGAACGCCGGGTTGGTGAACCGCCAGCCCAGCGACGTGTCGTGCACCTCGCCCGGCTTGGCCCAGGGCGTGCCGGGCTTGGCCATCACCCAGGGCGCGCGGGTCATCGACTCCACGCCGCCCGCCACGACCAGGTCCGCCTCGCCCGCCCTGATGGCCTGCGCGGCCGAGGCGACGGCGGTCAGGCCGGACGCGCACAGGCGGTTGACGGTGTACCCGGGGACGGTGTGCGGGAGGCCGGCCAGCAGCACGGCCATCCGCGCCACGTCGCGGTTGTCCTCGCCGGCCTGGTTGGCCGCGCCGAGTATGACCTCGTCGACAGCCTCGGCCGGGGCGCCGGCGCGGCGTACCGCCTCGCCGACCACCAGGGCGGCCAGATCGTCGGGGCGCACGGAGGCCAGCGCGCCGCCGTACCGGCCCTGCGGCGTACGGGCGCCGTCGACCAGATAGACCTCGTCGGACACGTCAGCTCTCCTCGGTGGCGGTGGCGGTGGCGGTGGCGGTGGCGGTAGAGGTGGTGGTTTCCGGGGCGATGTGGCGGCGGGACTGGAGCACGTCGAACCGGCCGGTGATGAAAGCCGAGTCGGTGAGCGTGGCCGAGGCCGCCGGGTTCGCCGCGCTGCCGTGGAAGTCGCTGAACGCGGCGGTCTGATTGGGGAAGACCGCACCGGTGAGGTTCTCGGAGAGGTGGACCCCGGCCTCCAGGGCGGCGGCCCGGGCGGCCTCCAGTACGTCCTCGCCGGTGGCGTGCACGGTGGCGGTGAGCGCGCCGTGCGCCCGGACCGTTTCGGTGAAGAGCCGCAGGCTGTGCTCGGTGGAGTCGGTGGCGATCACGAACGAGACCGGGCCGAACCACTCGCGGGTGTACGTCCCCGCGTCGGCGGCCGCGTCCAGCAGCGCGACGTGCGGCGTGCTCAGCGTGGCGCCGTCGTACTCGGGGTGGTCAACGGTCTGCGAGGGATGTATGGCCTGCCCCAGGCCGGCCGCCTCCGAGAGCCGCGCCCGCACGCCGTCGTTGACGAGCGCGCCGAGCGTGCCGGCCGCCCGCTGCGGGTCGCCGAGCAGCTTGTCCAGCGCGCCCGCCAGGTCCTCGGCGAACTCGGCGGCGGTGCGGGCGCCCTGGTCCGTACGGATGCCGTCCCGCGGCACGAGGAGATTCTGCGGGGTGGTGCACATCTGGCCGCTGTACAGGGAGAGGGCGAAGGCGAGGTTGCGCAGCAGGCCCTTGTAGTCGTCGGTGGAGTCCAGCACGACCGTGTTCAGACCGGCCTTCTCCGTGTACACGACGGCCTGGCGGGCGTGCTCCTCCAGCCAGTTGCCGAATTCCTTGGAGCCGGTGAAGTCCACGACCCGGACGTCCGGGTGGAGCGCCAGCTCGGCGGCGGTGCGCTGGTCGGCGGTCTCGGCGGCGAGGAGCACCACGTCCGGGTCGAAGCCGGCCTCGGCCAGCACCTCGCGGGCGATCCGGACGGTGATCGCCAGCGGGAGTACGGCGCCCGCGTGCGGCTTGACGATCACGGGATTGCCCGTGACCAGGCCGGCGAAGAGGCCCGGATAGCCGTTCCACGTCGGGAAGGTGTTGCACGCGATGAGCAGGTTCACCCCGCGGCCCACGGGGGTGAAGGTCTTCTCCATGACCAGCGGCTCGCCCTTGCGCTGCGGCTTCGCCCAGCGCGTGACCGCCGGGAGCTTCTTCTGCTCGGCCCAGGCATACGCCACCGCCTCCAGGCCGCGGTCCTGCGCGTGCGGCCCGCCCGCCTGGAACGCCATCACGAACGGTTGGCCCGTCGTGTGGTGCACGGCGTGCGCGATCTCGAAACTCGCGGCGTTCAGCCGGGACAGGATCTCGGCGGCCACTCCCGCGCGGACGTCGGGCGTGGCCGCGCGCCAGGCCGGCGCCGCCGCCTTCGCCGCGGCCACCGCCTCCTCCGGCGTGACCCGCGGATAGTCGATGTCCAGCGCCGGGCCGTACGGAGAGCGCTCGCCGACGGCGACCGTGCCGCTCTGCGGATGGCCGGGGAGCTTGAAGGCGGCGCCGAGGTGGGCGCGGAAGGCGGCCTCGCCGCCGGGCGCCGCCTCCGGGCCGTACACCTTCGGGCTCGGCGACTCCGGGTGCGGCGACCAGTGGTCCCGGTCACCGGCCGCGGCGACGGCCCGCTCCAGCAGGTACTTGTGGCGGGCGAAGAAGTCGGCTCGGTCAGTGGCGCGACCGGAGGATCGGTCGTCGGCTCGGTCAGTGACGCTCTCGGACAAGGCAGTCCACCTCTTGACAGGCACTTCAGATGCTGATTGTTTAACCGCGTCGTAACGCTAACCGAATGTTCGGTCGGGCAGCAAGGGTGGTTGATGGCCTGTGGAAAACTCCGGACCTGCACAGCGGATCTTCGCCGCGGACCAGGCATCACAGCGGCTCGGCATCGAGCTGCTGGAGGCCGACGAGGGGTCGGCCCTGTTGCGTATGACCGTGTGCGAAACCATGGTCAACGGGCACGGCATCGCCCACGGCGGCTACCTCTTCCTGCTCGCCGACACGGCCTTCGCCTGCGCCTGCAACAGCCATGGCCCGGTGACCGTGGCCGCCGGTGCCGACGTGACCTTCGTGGCCCCGGCCAGGCAGGGCGACGTCCTCCTGGCACGGGCCGAGGAGCGCACGCGGTACGGGCGGAGCGGCATATACGACGTGAGCGTCCGGCGGGGCGAGGAAGTCATCGCGGAGTTCCGGGGGCGGAGCCGCGTGATCCGAGGTGTGGAGGAATGAGCAGCATGGGCAGCAATCCGACGGCCGCGGCGGCCGAGCGCCGGAAGACCGGCACCCCGCTCCCCGACGAGCTCCTGGACGCGGGCGAGCGGCTCAGCCGCGACGAACTGCGGGCGCAGCAGCTCAAGAACCTCCGAGCCACGCTGCGGCACGCGTACGACAACGTCGAGCTGTACCGCACGAAGTTCGACGCGGCCGGCGTCCGGCCCGAGGACTGCCGCAGCCTGGCGGACCTGGCGCGCTTTCCCTTCACCACCAAGGCCGACCTGCGCGACACGTACCCCTTCGGGATGTTCGCCGTGCCCATGGCGGACGTCCGGCGCCTGCACGCCTCCAGCGGGACGACGGGCCGCCCCACCGTCGTCGGGTACACCGAGGCCGACCTGGACATGTGGGCGGACGTGTTCGCCCGCTCGATCCGCGCGGCCGGCGGCCGCCCGGGCCACAAGGTGCACAACTCCTACGGGTACGGCCTGTTCACCGGCGGGCTCGGCGCGCACTACGGTGCCGAGCGCGCGGGCTGCACGGTCATCCCCGCCTCCGGCGGCATGACCGCCCGTCAGGTCCAGCTCATCCAGGACTTCCGGCCCGAGATCATCCTCGTCACGCCCTCGTACATGCTCACGCTCCTCGACGAGTTCGAGCGGCAGGGCGTCGATCCCCGTACGACCTCCCTGCAGATCGGCATCTTCGGTGCCGAGCCGTGGACCGAGGAGATGCGCCGCGAGATCGAGGAGCGGATGGACATCCACGCGGTCGACATCTACGGCCTGTCCGAGGTCATCGGCCCGGGCGTGGCACAGGAGTGCGTGGAGACCAAGGACGGGCTGCACGTCTGGGAGGACCACTTCTTCCCCGAGATCGTCGATCCGGTCACCGGAGAGGCGCTGCCCGACGGCGAGGAGGGCGAGCTGACGTTCACCTCGCTGACCAAGGAGGCGCTGCCGGTCATCCGGTACCGCACCCGCGACCTCACCCGGCTGCTGCCCGGCACGGCCCGCCCGAACTTCCGCCGCATCCAGAAGGTCACCGGGCGCTGCGACGACATGATCATCCTGCGCGGGGTGAACCTCTTCCCGTCCCAGATCGAGGAGATCGTGCTGCGCACCCCCGCGGTCGCCCCGCACTTCCAGCTGGAGCTCTCCCGGCGCGGCCGGATGGACCACCTGACCGTACGGGTCGAGGCGCGCGCCGACGCCGGTACGGATGCCCGCGCGGCGGCCGCGGCCTCGATCGCCAAGGGCATCAAGGACGGCGTCGGGGTGACCGTGGGCGTCGACATCGTCGACCCGGAGACGCTGGAGCGCTCGGTCGGCAAGCTCAAGCGCATCGTGGACCTGCGCGAACGGGACTGACGCCCCGCACGCCCCAGTACGGGGCGCCCGCCCGCCACCCGTAGCGGGCGCACCCCGTGCCACAGTGAGGGCATGATCAGACCACCCGACCGGAACCCGGGGGCACGGCAGGGCCGGACCACCTACGACCGCGACTCCCTCGTGGAGGTCGCGGTCGCGGTGTTCAACGAGCGCGGCTACGACGGCACCGGCATGGAGGAGCTGGCCCGCAGGCTGGGCATCAGCAAGTCCTCCATCTACCACCACGTGTCCGGCAAGGAAGAGCTGCTCGACCTGGCCGTCGGGCGGGCCCTGGACGCGCTCTTCGCGGTACTCGACGAGCCGTGCGGCGCGCACGCGGACGCCACGGCCCGTCTGGAGCACACCGTGCGGCGCAGCGTGGAGACGCTGGCCGCCGAGCTGCCGTACGTGACGCTGCTGCTGCGCGTGCACGGCAACAGTGCGGCGGAGAATCGGGCCCTGGAGCGGCGGCGTGAGTTCGATCACCGGGTCGCGGAGCTGGTGCGGCAGGCGGCGGCCGAGGGCGGGGTACGCGGTGACATCGACCCGGCGCTGATCAGCCGGCTGCTGTTCGGTACGGTCAATTCCCTGATCGAGTGGTACCGCCCGGACGGCGGGCTGTCCGTACCGACGATGGCCGGTGCGCTGGCCACGATGGTCTTCGACGGCCTACGGGCGCAGCGGGACTGACCACCCCAGGGCGCGGGGCCGACCATCCGGTGCCGGGTCCGCGACACGCCCGGGCGGCGGCCCGTTCCCGATCAGGCGGAATGTGTATGTCTAGGACGGCGCAACCTGGGCAGGGGTGCCGGACGGCCGCGTGGCGCGGGATGCGGAGCACGGTATGTGGGACACCCTGGTGGAATACGTCCCTCCGCGTCTCCCGTTGACGCGGCTGAACACCGACGACCGGACCGGAAGCAGGGAAAGCACATGAGCACGGTAGAGCTCACCAAGGACAACTTCGACGAGATCGTCTCCGGGAACGATTTCGTCCTCATCGACTTCTGGGCCGAGTGGTGCGGTCCGTGCAAGCAGTTCTCGCCGGTCTTCGAGAAGTCCTCCGAGAAGCACGAGGACCTGATTTTCGCCAAGGTCGACACCGAGGCGCAGCCGGAGCTGGCCGCGGCCTTCCAGATCCAGTCGATCCCCACGGTGATGATCGTCCGGGACAACATCGCGGTCTTCTCGCAGCCCGGCGCGCTCCCCGAGGAGGCCCTGGAGGACGTCATCGGCCAGGCCCGCAACCTCGACATGGACGACGTCCGCGCGTCCGTCGAGGAGGCCCAGAAGGAGCAGCAGGGCGGCGGTGAGTGAGCTCCTGCTGATCCGGCACGGTGAGACGGAGTGGAGCCGTTCGGGTCAGCACACCAGCTGGACCGACCTCCCCCTCACCGAGCGCGGCGTCGAGCAGGCCCGGGAGCTGCGCCCGCTGCTCGCCGGCCGGACCGTGGCGCTGACGCTGGTCAGCCCGATGGTCCGGGCCCGCAGGACCGCCGAGCTGGCCGGGCTCACCGACACCGAGGTCGATGCCGACCTGGTGGAGTGGGACTACGGCGGCTACGAAGGCGTGCGCACGGCGGACATCCACCGCACCCGCCCCGACTGGTTCCTGTTCACCGACGGCGTCACCCCGGGCCCCGAGGGGCATCCGGGCGAGACGCCCGAGCAGGTGGGTGCGCGCGCCGACCGCGTACTGGCCCGGCTCGCGCCGCGGCGGGCGGCGGCCGACGGGGACGTCGCGCTGGTCGGGCACGCGCACTTCCTGCGCGTGCTGGCGGCCCGGCAGCTGGGGCTGCCCGCGTCCGCAGGCGCGCTGTTCACCTTCGAGACGGGGGCGATCGGCGTGCTCGGCACGGAACACGACCGCCCCGCGGTGGTGGCCTGGAACACCCGGACGCCCTAGGGAGTGTCCGCGGACGCTCCCCAGAGGCCGACGGCGGCCTCTCCTACGGGGGCGATCCTTCCCGCATACGTACGGAGCCCGCGAGCCTTCCGGCTCGCGGGCTTCTTACGTATGCGCTTGAGGCCGTGTGCTCTTCAGGGGGTCAGCGGCGCCAGCTCCAGAGGGGAGACATGGCCCTCGATCATCGCGGCCAGCCCCTGTACGGCGCAGGTGTCCGGGCGCTCGGCCACCTGGACGGGCATCATCGTGCCCTGCCGGATCATCGGCTCCAGGCCCGGGATCAGCGCGCTGCCGCCGGCCAGCATGATGCCGCGCTCGGCGAGGTCGGCGACCAGGTCGGGCGGGCAGCGCCGCAGCACCTCACTGATGCCGTCGAGGACGCCGGTGAGCCGGGCGGCGATGGCGCGCCGTACGCGTTCGGGCTCCACGAGGACGCAGCGGGCCTCGCCGCTGGCCACGTCCCGGCCGTGCACCTCCACCGGGGCCGGCTCGGGCCCGTCGTCACCGGCGAGCGCCAGGTGCAGCGGGCGGATGTTCTGGCTGGCCACCATCAGCTCGTGGTGCAGCCGCAGATGCTGTACGACGGCGTGGTCGACGGCCTCGCCGCCCACGGGGACGGTCTCGGAGGCCACGATGGACCCGAGGGACAGCACGGCGACCTGCGTCGTGCCGGCTCCGCAGACCACGATCATCGTCGCTTCCGGCTGTTCGACCGGCAGCCCGCAGCCCACGGCGGCGGCCACCATCGTGTCGACCAGTTCCACCCGCCGGGCGCCGAGCCCGGTGAGCGTCTCCACGGCGGCCCGCTGGGTCAGCGGCTCGCTTCCCGCGGGCAGGCAGACCGCCGCCCGCATGGTGGGTTTGCGCCGCCACGCGCGGCGCAGTTTGTCGCCCACGAGCTGCCGCAGCAGCCGTTGGGCCATCTCGATGTCCACGATCGTGCCGTGGCAGACCGGGCGGACCACCCGGATGTGGTCGGGGGTCCGGCCCGCCATGTACTCGGCGCGGCCGCCGACGGCTATGAGCGCGCCGGTACGGCTGTTGACGGCTGTGACGGTCGGTTCGTCCACGATCAGGCCGTGGTTCTTCACGTACACCCGGGTGCGCGCCGCGCCGAGGTCGACGGCGACCGAGCAACGACGCAGCTGCCCAACGCTGGTGGTCATGGAGTTCCTCCGCGGGTGGGCCGGTAGGGGCAGGAGCGGCAGCACACCTCTCGACCGTCATCCTTCTGCCGCACGCGTCCGGCTGCCCGCTGAACGGGGCCGTGTGAGGGACCCACGGCCGTCCGCCGCCCTACTCGGTCACCCGTTGCAGCAGGCCCCAGGTGAACTCCGCGACCCGCGGTTCCGGGCCTCCGGACGGGCCGGGAGCGGTGAAGGCGAGGCGCCAGCGGGTGGGCGCAGAGCCCTCCATCGGGCGGGCCGGGGGGAACGCGCGTGCGACCTCGTCGACGGTGCAGGACCACGGCACCAGGTCGTCGGCCGTACGGAGTACCGGACCCGGCGCACCCGGGGCGCGGATCAGCCACTCGTTCCACACCGCGCCCCCGGGCGCGGCCAGCACCTCGAAGCGCAGACCCGGCCAGAGCGGTACCGGCCAGGTCAGCGCCCGGCACGTCAGGTCGCCCAGTCGGCGGGCGGTGTCGGTCTCCGGAGGGCCCAGGACCGAGCGGTACCGCTGCAGGGCGCCGCGCGACCGGGGCGAGCGGCTCATCGCCTGCCAGCGGCGGTTGGCCTCGCGCATCTCGGGGCGGGTCGCGCCCAGGGTGCGCAGCGCGTCCTCCACCAGGCCCGGCTGGTGATCGGCCATGCGGCGCAGCAGGACCAGCTGGAAGCCGAGCCGGCCCGGCACGCCGAGCGGGCCCTGCGGCCCTCCTCCGGGCTCCTCCAGCCGGCTCCGCGGTGCGCGGGGGGTTCCGGGCTCATCCGTAGGGCTCATGCCGCACATCGTCGCGCAGAACGGGTCGGGTGGCGGCCGGGTTCGTACGGTACGCGGGGTCCCCGGGGCCGCGGCCGCGCGGCAGGAACAGCACCGAGTTGACGTAGCGGCGGTGCGGCACCAGTGTGCGGCGCAGCAGGCCGTGCTCGGCCACGTAGGACGTGCGGGCCTGATGCCCCGGAAGGTCGAAGGCGGCCAGGGGGAGCCAGCGGTCGCCGGGCAGCACCCAGCCCCTGTAGTCGCGCGCCGCGATCCACTCCAGGACCGGCCCGAGCGGCTGGATACGGGTCTCCAGTTCCACGAAGAGGGCGGGCCGGTACCGCTCGACGGTGCGTTCGGCACCGCGCAGCACCGCCGGTTCGCCGCCGTCCACATCGATCTTGATGAGCGTCACGTCGGACAGCTCCAGATCGTCCAGGGCCAGGCAGCGCACCTCCAGGGCGCTGCGGTGCAGCCGGCGGCGCACCAGTGAGGAGACGCCGCGGTCGCCGCGCCCTCCAGAGGCCAGCCACAGCGTGGCGGTCCCCGAGCGGTCGCCGGCCGCGGCCCGGATCACCTCGACGTTGTCGGGCGTCACGGCCGCCAGGAGCCGCGCCAGGTGCGGCACCGGCTCCAGCGTGACGACCCGGTCGGAGCGGCGCGCCAGATGCCGCGCCCAGGGCCCGTACCAGCCGCCCACGTCCACGGCGGTGCCGCCGGGTCGGCAGAAGTCGGAGAGCCGGTGCAGCTCGGGCTCGAAGCGCGGGTAGAGCAGCGTCGCGGCGGCGGAGACCAGCCGTGGCGGCAGGTGCGGGGCGAGCCGCGCGGCGAGCGTCACGGCCGGGCCCCGCCTTCGGAGGGGCCCGCCGCGCCGTGCGCCCCGCCCGCCGCCTCCATACGGGACAGCAGCCGCTCGTGCTCTTCGGGGGAGACCTGCTCCCCCGAAGAGGGCAGCAGCTGCGGCACGCCGTCCAGGATCGGATAGCGGCGGCGTAACCGGGGGTTGTAGAGCACGCCCTCCGGGGCAATCAGGGCCAGCGGCCCCTTGTCGAGCGGGCAGGCGAGAATCCGCAGCAGCGGGTCGTCCGGCTTCATCCATCAGCTCCCTCGTACGAATGCGGTGGTGGGACGGCGCCGACCGTCGTCCGCCGGCGGATGCCGGTCCACGGCGCGCGCGGCACGGCTACCGCCCCGCCTTGCGGGCGTGCACCAGCAGGATGGACGCCAGCGACGGCACCCGGCAGGCCGCCCGGTCCAGTGGCCGCAGCGGGCGCGGCACGTCGTGGTACGGCGCCCCCGCCATCCGTACGACCTCGAACCCGGCAGCCGTCAGGAAACCGCGCAGCGCACGGGCGGTGTAGAGCCGCAGGTGGCCGACGACCTGGCTGCCCGGGCGGCCGTGGATGCCGCGCAGGCTCACCTCCGAGAACACCGGCTGCACGCCGGCCAGCAGTAGGCCGCGGTTGTACCAGGCGGCGAGGTTGGGCGTGGAGAGCAGCAGATGACCGCCCGGGCGCAGGACGCGGCGCAGCTCGTCGAGGGCCGCGTCGGGCTCCACGAGGTGCTCGACGACCTCGCTGAAGAGCACCGCGCCGGCCACCCCGTCCCCGAAGGGCAGCCCGGCACCGGTGAGTTCGCCGCGCACGGCATACGGGATGCGGGTCGCCGCGCGACGCAGCGCGCCCTGTGACCAGTCGACGCCCACGAGGCGGTGACCGGACAGGTACGGCGCGGCGGTGGCCGCGGCCGACCCGTCGCCGCAACCGACGTCCAGCACGGTGGCCGGGGCCCGCCCGCTGCCGACCTGTCCGCCACCGGCCTGCTCGCCGCCGGCCGGGCCGAGCGCCCGTGCCAGCATCTGCGCCTGCCGCCGGGCCCGTTCGGCCCCGGAGGCGACGGGCACCAACGGGTTCTCGTAGAAGGACCGCAGGCCCCCGGGGCCGTGCCGCGCGCCTGCCGTGGTCATGCGCCGCTCCAGGAGGTCGCCGCCAACGACTCCTCGAAGAGCGCGCACAGGGCCGCGCCCGCCGCGTCGTCCAGCAGCGCCCGGGACCACCGCAGCGTGAGCTGGATCCGGCCACCCTCTCCGCTGTCCCCGCCGACGGAGACGGCGGTGAGCGACAGTCCGCGCGGCATCCGGGCCGGCGCGGAGAACCACACCCCGGTGGCCCGGCCCGCGTCGCCGAAGTCGAACGGGTACGGCACCCGGCCCATGTTGGAGAGCAGGGCGGTGGAGGTCCAGGGCGCGGCGGCGGCACGCACGCGGCGGGTCACGGCGGCCCGTACGCCGACCGGCAGCACGGGGGCGGTCAGGACCGAGCCCGCGAGCCCCAGTTGGCGGCCGGGCGTGGCCTTGAGGACGCGGGTGCGGGCCGCGGTGCGGCGCAGCAGCCGGGCGACCGCCGCCGGGTCCGGCGTCCCGGAGACGGCGGCCGGCGCCGCGTCCCGGAGGTCCGCCGGCCCGAAGCACACCGATACCAGCCGTGTCCCGTTGCCCAGCGGCATCTCGGTACCGCGTGGCCGGTCGTCGACGGGCATGGTGAGCACCACGGGAGCGGCGCGGGCTCCGTGGAGGTGGTTCCAGCGGGTCACCATCAGGAAGGCGGCGACGAGGAGTTGGTCGTTGACCGTGTGCGCGGACCGGGCCGCCCCGGGAGCGCGGGGCGGCCGGTCCGGTACGGGCAGTTCGGTCAGGAGCATGCCGTTGCCATTGCTGCTGCTGTTGTTGCCGGGGGCCGCGTCACCGTGGTCGGCGGTGACACGGGCCGGATGGCGCAGCGCGGTGCTTACGTGCGCCGCGCTGCTCCTACGGGCGTGCCGGACGGCCGGCTCCGGGGCGCGTACGGGAGGCGGCGCGGGGGAGTTGTCCGCGCCGCCGTACAGCTCGGCGGTGGTCGCCAGCAGACGCAGGCAGGACGGGGCGTCCAGGGCCGTGTGGTGGGCGGTGAGGAGCAGCACGGAGCCGGTGCCCGTACCGGTGGCCCGTTCGATCACCGCCAGGCGTACGGGCGGGCCGGCGTCCAGGGGCGGGCACTCGGCAAGTGCCCGCTCCCGGTCGCGGCGCAGCGCCTCCGGACCCGGCCCAGGGAAGGACACCGGGGGCAGGCCCGGTGCGCCGGCCGGCTCCCATACGTACCGCCGGTGCCACCAGCGCACGGGGGCCTGCCGCAGTAGCGCCCTCGGGTGCCGCGCCAGCGCCCGCCCGAATGCGGCGCGCAGCCGCGGGTGGTCCACACGTTCCGGCAGGTGCACCTCCACGTGCACGGTCTCCGGTTCGGCCTCCTGGGCGCAGTGCCGGGCGATCTCGTCCACGAGGGGGAAAGGGACCGGGCGGGGAGGTGGAACGGTGGTGCGCAGCGCCGTGGGTGGGCGCAGGGGCGTCTTGGCTGGCGTGGGGGGCATGGGGGCCATGGGGGTCTTCGGAGTCATGGGCCGGGTTCCTCCCCGTCCTTCTCCTCGCGCGGCTCGCTGTCGCGCTTCTGGCTGTTGGGTTTCTCGTTGATGGGCTTGTCGCTGTTGGGCTTCCTCCGGCGCGGCAGCGGGGGCCGCGGCGTCTCTTCTTGGCGGGGCGGGGCCTCCTCCTCGGGAGGCGGTGTCTGCTCCTCGGGAGGGGGCGCCTGCTCCTTGGGAGGCGGTGCCTTCGTCTCGCGGGGCGGGGTCTCCGTCTCGGGAGGCGGTGCGGTCTCGCGGGGCGGTTCCTCCGCGGGTACGGGTGGCAGGACCGCCGTGTCGTCCTCGGAGCCGGGCGGGACGCCGCCGTCGGCCGGGAGCGGTCGCGTGGGGGCGGGTTCCTGGCCGGGCGCGGCCTCACCAGGAGCCCCCTCCTCAGCCACCCCTTCCTCCGGTGCCGGCTCCGGCGCCGTCCGCTTGCGTCGCAGTCGCCACGACGCCGGCCACAGCCGTCCCGGCGGTACTGTCACCAGCGCCGCCGCCAGGGCGAACAGGGCAAGGGCCTGGGCCGGGGCGCTGAACGGGCCGCGGCCGAGTGAGGCCGGGAGGCCCGCCCCGAAGGACGCGACGACGCCGGCCGCCGCCATCGAGAGGAAGGCGAGCGGCGCGAGGACGCCCGGGCGGGCGCGCGCGAGCAGCGCGAGCACCGGTACGGCCGCGGCGTACGGTCCGGTGGCGAGTGCCAGTACGGCGGTGAGCACGACGACGCCGAGCACCCAGGAGGGCGCGGGCGGCGCCACCGGTACCGGCGCCTCGCCCGCCCCGTTGCGCCGCCGTACCAGCGCGCACGCCGCCACCAGGAGCACGCCGACGGCCCCGAGGATCAGCCCCAGCCGGTACTGCGCGGCCGGCGCGTAGTACAGGTGGACCGTGCCGCCCCCGCCGGCCGGGATCAGGAACGCCTGCTGCCAGCCGTCCACCCGCAGCGGGGTGAGCCGGCGGCCGTCCAGGGTGGCGCGCCAGCCGTCGTTGGCGTTCTCGTACGTCTGGAGGTAGACGGCGCGCCCGGGGCCGACGTAGGCGTCCCGGCTGTCGCCGGACCAGTCCGCGCCCGCGATGACCCGGCGCGGCGCGACGACGGTCGGCGCCGCGGTGCCGCGGCGGAGCGTCACGTCGGTCAGCGCGAGCGGCCCGCGGTCACCGGCCTCCACGCGGTGCCGCCCGGCGGGCAGGGCGACCCGGCCGCCCTCCGGACGGCACAGCTCGACCCTGACGGGGCGGCGCTGCACCAGATCGCGGACCAGGCCGGAGGACTTGGTGGCGTGCGGGACGCCGTCGATGGTGAGGTCCGGGCCCCGGCCACAGGGCAGCGAGAAGCGCGCGTCCCGTTGGGGCGGCGGGGTGCGGTACTTCTTGAGCGCCGGTACGTAGATCTCGCTGAGTCCCACGGGCAGTTGGAGCGGCTGGCCGGCGACAGGGTTGTGCAGGGTCAGCGGCGCCACTCGGGAGACGGTGATGTCGAGGCGGTCGGTGGTGATCGGGTCGAAGCGGGCCGCGCCGTTCTCGTCGACCCCGGCGGTTGCCGCCCCGTAGGGCGAGTCGATCAGGATCTGTTCTGGGCGCGAGGAGATGCCGCCGGCGGCGGGCAGCACGAGGGTGTCGATCTTCTTCTTGCCGGGCCAGCGGAGATGGACCGTGGGGGTGTCCCCGGCGATCCAGGCGGTGGTCAGATCGCCGTCCACGAGGTTGCGCGGACTGAGCGACTGCCCGGTGCCGCTGGTGGAGTCGGCGGTGACGGTGATCCGGCGGCGCTGTTCGGGCGCGGCCTTCGTGAGCAGCGCGTCCAGGGCGCGGCCGGGTACCGCCAGCGCCTCGGCGGAGACCCGGTACGAGCCGTCGGCCCCGGTACGGAACTGGCGGTGCAGCCCGGACTCCGCGGAGCCCGGGGACAGTCCGCCGGGGTCGCTGCCCCGGTGCAGCGCGTACGTCGTGGCGGGCGCGTCCGGGTACGTGGAGTCCGCGGGGAGCCGGAGCAGCCGGGTGACCCGGACGCCGGGGATGGCGACCTCCGAGATGCCCGCGCCGGAGACCCCGGGGCGCGGCTGTTCCGCCCCCACGAGGGTGAGCTTCAGCCACTTCGCCCGTCCCGGTGGTGCCTTGACCGGCTGCCGCCGCCCGTCGGTGCGCAACTGGCTGACCGCGCTGCCGCGGTCGGTCGTGACGCGGACGGCCGTGGGTGCGGCGCGCAGCCCGTCCCCGGGCAGCGGGGTGAGCGAGAGCGTCGCGGGGAGGTCCACGGGGCGGCTGAAGGCGATCCGCAGCCACTGGCCCACCGGGTCGCCCGCACTGCCCTCCGCCCAGGCGGTGTCCGGGTCGCCGTCGAAGGCGTGCACCGGGTCGTACTGCGGGAGGTGGAAGAGCCAGCTGCCGCTGGAGGACGCGGTGACCGCGCGGGCGCCGCGCAGCACGGCGGTGGTCTGGTGCTCGATGCCATGGACGGGCAGGATCTGGCGCGGCGGACGGCCGGGATCCTGCACGCTGTCCGGGCCGTTCCGCTCGCCGGCGGTGTACGTGTAGGACGTGTTGGTGTTGACCAGGCCGAAGCGGGTATCGGCGCGGCGCAGGCCGTCACCGGTGAGCTGGAGTGCCGGGCTGTCCACACCGGGGTGCGCGTCGCCGGTCAGTACGGCCGGGCGGTCGCGCAGCCCGGGGTCGGCGGCGAACTGCAGCAGCGCTTCGGGGCCGCCGCTGAGCTGTGCCGTGTCGGCCGCGGCCTTGACGGTGACGGGCCCGGGCCGCGGGGTGCCCACCGGCTCGTAGATCTCCACCGCGCGCTGCCTCGGGTACAGCCCCTGCACCCGGACCGGGGTGCCGGCCGCGATCCGGCCACTGGTGGTCAGTGGCCCGAAGGAGGCCACCTTGCGGTAGCCGGACGCCACGAGGGTGCGCCGGACGGTCTGCGGGGGGACGTACCCGATCTGGTCGGGGTCCAGGTCGTTGCGCACCACGACGTCGTAGAGGCCCGCCCGGGTGAGGAAGCCGCGCAGGCCCGGTACTTCGGCGCCGGTCATCAGGGCCTGCTCCACGGCGTCCATCGTGCGCCGCGAACCCTTCGTCCCGAAGGGGACGAAGTCGCGCTGTGCCCAACGGGATTCGGCGAGCACGTCCAGCGGCTGGTCGATGGGGGAGCCCCAGGTGTACAGGCCGTGCGCGGTGGCGGGGACGACCAGCGCGCGGTCGTCGGGGCTGTGGTCCTTCAGCCAGTCGGCGGTGCGCTGCCAGTGGGCGGGCAGCCGCGTGAAGGCGCCGGACTGCAGGACCGTGCCGTTCAGGTAGGGCAGGGCGAGTGCCGGGAGCAGCAGGAACGCGACGAGCAGCGGCGCGTACCACCGGCCGCCGCGTACCGGACGGCTGCCGCGCGGCCCGTATGCCACGCCCGTGAGCTGTGCCAGCCCGTACGCCAGCGCGAGGGCGAGGCCCGGCGCGAACTTGTAGACGTTGCGGAACGGCCGCAGCGGCCCGTCCAGCCAGCCGCGCACCTGCTCGTGCAGCGGGCCGCCCAGCGCGCCCCCGTACCCGGCCAGCGCGACCGCCGCGACGGCCAGCACGGTCAGCAGCAGCCAGCGCCGCTCGGGCAGGTCCCGGCGGGCGAGCCCGGCCAGCCCCAGCGCGGCGGCGAGTGCGGTGCCGAGCACCGTGAAGGCCCCGGCGACCAGCGTCCAGCCGGCCGGCAGCCAGGGCTCGCCGAAGTTCAGGTACGCGACCCAGTTCCCGGCGCCGCGCAGCAGTTCGGTGGCCGACATGGTGGCGGTGGTGGTGTCGGCCTGCTCGATGTACGGCATGAAGTTCTCGCCGTGCACGCCCAGGAGGAGCAGCGGTATCGACCACCATGCGGTGGCCAGCAGCACGCCCGGCAGCCACCAGGCCAGGAGCCGCCACCTCCGCGAGCCGGTACGGGTGAGCACGTACAGCAGCGCGGGCAGCAGCGCGGCGAGTGTGCAGGCCGCGTTGACGCCGCCCATGAAGGGGATCAGCACCGCCGAACGGGCCGCGGACAGGCGCGCGGTGCGGCGCGGGTCCGCCAGCGGCAGCAGGACCCAGGGGAGCACCGCGCCGGGCAGCGCGGCCGCGGACGTCGAGCCGATGACGATGGTGAAGGCGGGCCACAGCGCATACGTGGCGGCGCCCAGCAACCGGGACGGCGGACTGCCCACCCTCAGGCGCTCGGCCAGCCGCAGCGCGCCCCAGAAGGCGGTGGTCACCACCAGGGACAGCCACAGCCGTTCGGCGATCCAGACCGGCAGGTGCGCCAGGTCGGCCAGCGCGTAGTACGGGAGCATCGGGAAGGCGTAGCCGACGTACTGGTCGGCGAGGCCGCCGAACCCGGCCCGGTCGTGCCACAGGCTCCCGAGGTCGACGAGGAAGCGCCACGGGGCCAGCGCCACACCGAGCTTGGTCTCGAAGGTCATCCGGCCCGGCGACGGCGCCAGGAAGGCGACGAAGGCGGCCGCCCAGAAGGCGAGCAGCCAGCTCCGCCGCCGTGGCCGCTCCGGTGGCGGCCCGCCGGGCACGGGCGTCGGGGTGCTCCCGGGATCGGGGGAGCCCGGAGAGCGCGAGCTGGCGAGCGTCTGGGTCATGGCAACCGCCGGAGTATGAGAAGGAGGTTCCAGGTGGCGACCTCGCGCACGCCGGGCAGGCGGGCGACGGCGCCGGCCAGGAACGGCGCGTAGCGGGACCGGGCGGCGAGCACCTCGACGTCCCGGCGGGCCCGTACCTGGCGCAGCGTGGGCCCGACATGGAGAGCGAAGAGGTTCTCCCCGAGGGTGTGCTTGGGGCTGCGCCCGGTGCGCCGCCGGTAGCGGTCGCGGGCCCGGCGCGCGCCCAGGTAGTGCCAGGGCGCCGTTTCGTGGCCGCCCCAGGGGGACAGCCAGTTGGTGAAGGCGACGTAGATCAGCCCATCGGGGCGGGTGACCCGCACCATCTCACTGAGGAAGGTGCGCGGGTCGGCGACGTGTTCGAGGACGTTGGAGGAGAAGCAGATGTCGGCGACGCCGTCCGCGAGCGGCAGCAGGTAGCCGTCGGCGCGCACCGCGCCTTCGGGCGCTGCGCCGCGCGTGTACAGCTCGGCCGGGTCCGGTTCGAGGAGCACCGCGAGCGCGCCGCGGCGGCGGAACTCCTCGGTGAAGTGCCCTGCGCCGCCGCCGACATCGGCCACCACGGCCCCGGCCAGCGGGACGTACCGTTCGAGCTGGTCGGCCGCGTCCCGGGCGAGCAGCCCGTAACAGCCCTCGGGGTCGGTCTGCTCGTGCCGGAAGGCCCGGAGGAGGGCGAGGGACCTGCGTAACGAAGGATCGCGCACCGCCCGCTTCACCGCCCCCGTGCCGTGTACGCGGCCTCCGCGGCCACCGCGCGGAAGCTGCTGACCGTGGCGCTCCACCGGAAGCGCGCGGCGCGCAACTCGGCCGCACTGCCCAGCGCGTGGCGGCGCTCCGGGCTGAAGGCGAGCGCGCACCAGTGGGCGGCGAACGCGCTCTCCCCCCGTGCGAGCAGCCCCGTCACCCCATCCTGTACGGAGTCGCGCAGGCCCGGTATGTCGAAGCCGAGGGCCGGGGTGCGCCGGGCCGCGGCCTCCATGACCACCAGGCCCCACCCCTCGATCAGCGAGGGGTGCAGCAACAGCCAGGAGCGGCAGAGCAGCTCGTGCTTCTCGCGCTCGGTGACGCGGCCCGTGAAGCGGACGCCGGGGCCCGCCAGGGCCTCCAGGCGGCGCCGTTCGGGCCCGTCCCCGACGATGACCAGGCGGCCCCCGGTGACCGGCCGTACCCGCTCCCACAGCCGCAGGAGCAGGCCGATCCGCTTGTACTCGACGAGTCTGCCCATGGCCAGGAACAGCGGTTCGGGGGACTTCGGGAGCAGCGGACCCGGCTGCTCGACGCCGTTGTGGACCAGCCGGACGCGGTCCCGCGGCACGCCCAGGCCGTGCAGCGCCTCGGCGGTCGACCCGGAGACCGCGACCATGAGGTTGCCGCGGTGGGTGCCGGCCAGCGCCCACCGCTCCAGGCGGCGGCCCAGGAAGGCGGCGGGGGCCGGACAGCGCAGCCCCCACAGGTCGGTGTGCACGTGGTTGACCAGGCACAGGGTGGGGCCACTGTGCCACAGGGGCGCCAGGTACGGCATGCCGTTGCAGACCTCCACCAGCAGGTCGCAGCCGCCGATGTGGCGGGTGAACCGGCCGCGGGCGCGCAGGAAGTGGCTCGCGTCGCCGCCCGCCGAGACGACCCGGTAGCCGCGGTGTGCGGCCGGTCCGCCGCACAGCAGGGTGACCTGGTGGCCCAGTGCGGTGAGCCCGTCGGCGAGGCGGTCGACGAGCAGTTCGGAGCCGCCCGCAGCCGGGTTGCCGAGGTCCCGGCGGGCGAGGAAGACGATGCGGCGCGGAGCGGCCTGTGGCGCCGTACGGGGCGGTCTGCGGGCGTGCGGGCGCAGCGGCTCGTGCCAGGGGCGTACGGGCTCCGGGGCAGGGGCCTGCGGCAGCGGTGGCACGTGCTGGGGCATCTGCGCTCCCACTCGTCTCAGGGTGCGGTACCAAGGGTGGGGGACGTACTGCGTACTGAGCCGTGCGGAACGAGCCGACCGGAAAGCGCCGGTGGCCCGAGGGTGGTCAGTGTGCGCCGCGTCCTCCGTCGTGGCCAGTCACCGGAGCGAGGAACTCCGGCCCCGCGCCCTCTGGTTCGTCCGCACGAGGGGCGTCCGCACGACGGGCGTCCTCGGGACGCGGCCGCCGCCCGATGGCGACCAGTACCGCGCCCGCCAGGGCCAGTACGCCGCCCGCCCGGGCCGCCCACAGCGGAACCGTCTCACCGGCCAGCTCCCGCTTCGTGGCGTCCGCGTCCGCCAGGGCCGCCTGGGCGCGGCGGGTGGCGGGCGTGAAGCGCAGCCGGTGGCCGTCCAGCAGCGTGACCACGTCCCGCTGCCCGCCGGGCGGCCGCAGCGTCCTGCGCGGCGAGGACACCGCGTCGATGATCCGGCCGGTCAGCGGGTCGACGACCAGCTGGATCCCGGCGTTGGCGTACCACTCCTCGGCCTGGATCTGCGGCTGCCGCGGCCGGTCGACGAACTTCCCCGGCACCTGGCGGGTGCCGGTCCTGGCCGCCGGCACCGATCCGGTGAAGACGTAGCCCCGGTACCCCGCCACCCACCGCGTACCGGCGTACCGGAGCGGGACCGCGTCCCGGAGTGTGTCGTCCCACCACCGGTAGGTGCGCCGCTGCACATCGAAGGGGAACTTCAGGTACGCCTCGCCCTCGTAGCGCGCCGGGGACTCGGCACAGCAGTGCACCGGCTCGTTCGTCCGCCGGTCGGTGACCCAGCGCCCGGTGGTCCAAAGAAGCGCCTTACGGGGGTCCTTCAGGCGCAGCGTCCGCGGCGTATCGATGGTCGTGGACACGTCCCAGACGGCCCGCCCGGTGCGCTCGCTGTCCGCCACGTCACCGAGCACGTGCCGGGTGATCGTGAGCCGGCCCTTTCTGGTCTCCAGGGCCTCGGTCTCAAAGTAGCGCCCGGGCCCGGTGAGCACCGTGGTGACGTCGACGTCCACGGGAGTCCGCTTCGCCCGCGGCTCGACGTACCAGGTCAGCATCGCCGCCAGTACCAGCAGGAACACGCCGCTGCCGAGCAGGGCCAGGGACAGGGGTGAGGCAGTCTTCCGCATACGGGCACTCCTGGAGGCAGACGCGGGGCACTCCCTGAGAGCCCGTGCCGGGCTCCGAGCGGCACACCGTAGCGGCGCGCCCGCCGGGCCGGGCGCCGGTGCCCGGAGGTGGGCCGAACGGGCACGGAAGCGGGCCGAAACCGTACCGGCGGTCGTACCCGGCCCTGGGCCTGGCGCAGTAGGCGCGCCTTGACTCCCCGTCAGTGCCCGCCGAGACTCTGGGCGCCGCACACGGCGGTGAGGTACGACGACGAAGGGCCCGCCGCGCCATGCCACGACTGCTCGCCGCCGCCCTGACCTGCCTGGCCGCCGCCGCGCTGGCCGTCGGCGCGGGCCTCGGCGCCGTCGCCGTGCTGCACGCCACCCCGGAGCAGCCGAACGTTCCGCTGGTCACCTTCGAACGGACCGGCGGGTAGGCGGGCGGTTCCCGTAGGGCGGCGCGGCGCCCTACGGGGCGGCGGCCGTGCCTCTGGGGCGGCTGCCGCACCTTCGGGTCAGCTGAAGTCCAGGTCTCCGGTGCGTGTCCGCTTCAGCTCGAAGAACTTGTCGTAACCGGCGAGCAGGCGGGCGCCGTCGAAGACCCGTACCGCCTCCTCGCCGCGCGGGATCGCGGACAGTACGGGACCGAAGAAGGCCACGCCGTCGATGTGGATCGTGGGCGTGCCGACCTCGTAGCCGACCGGGTCCATGCCCTCGTGGTGGCTCGCGCGCAGCGCCTTGTCGTACGCGGTGCTGTGGGCCGCCTCGGCCAGCTCGGCGGGGAGCCCCACCTCGGCCAGCGCCTCCGCGATCACGGCGTCCGTCTCCTCGCCACGCCCCTCGTTGTGGATGCGCGTGCCGAGCGCGGTGTACAGGTCGCGCAGCACCTCCCCGCCGCGCTGCTGGGCCGCGGCGATGCAGACGCGCACCGGGCCCCAGCCCCGTTCGAGCAGCTCTTTGTACTGTTCGGGGAGGTCCTCGCGGCCTTCGTTCAGGACGGCCAGGCTCATCACCCGGAAGCGCAGGTCCAGGTCGCGGTGGCGCTCCACTTCCAGGATCCAGCGGGAGGAGATCCAGGCGAAGGGGCAGAGCGGGTCGAAGTAGAAATCGACGGTGGCGCGGCCGTTTTCGGTACTCATGGCCTCACCGTAGAGGCGCGGCGCCCTCTCCGGGACCGGTCTCGGCAGCGCCGGCCGTGTCGTCCGCCTCGTCGTCCGCGTCCATCCCCAGCATCCGCCGCAGCAGCTCCTTGAGCACCGTCCGCTCGGCGAACGTCAGGCCGCCCAGGGGCTCGCGCGCGAAGCCGAGCGCGGCCCGCAGCTCCTCCGCCGTGCTCCGGCCCTCCTCGGTCGGCGCGGCGAGCTTCACGCGGCGGTCGGCCGGGTCGGGGCGGCGCTCGACCAGGCCGCGGGACTCCAGTCGGTCCACGATCCCCGTGACGTTCGACGGCTCGCACTTCAGGCGCTGCGCGATGCGGCGCATGGGCAGCGGCTCGCGCGCGAGGATGCCCAGCACCCGGGCCTGGGCACCCGTGAGTGCGTGGTCGGCCGCCGCGTGCTCGTACTCCTCGTGGTAACGGGCGACGACGGTGCCGATCAGTTCCACGACCTCGAGGGTCAACGGGTCGGTGCGAGGCGTCATACAGATGAGGATACCCGGTTGCTTGACAACATGAAATATCGAGGAGCATGGTTGTTTCAGTACATGAAGCATCTGCCGCATCAGGAGGCTCCGGGCATGTCCGCACTCCCCACGACCGGCCGCGAATGGCACCTCGTCGCCCGCCCGCAGGGCTGGCCGACCCCGGCCGACTTCGCCTTGCGCGAGGCCCCGGTCACCGAGCCCGGCGAGGGCCAGATCCTGGTCCGTAACATCCACTTCTCCGTCGACCCGTACATGCGCGGCCGGATGAGCACGGCGAAGTCGTACGCCGAGCCGTTCGAGCTGGACAAGCCCATGCAGGGCGGCGCGGTCGGCGAGGTCATCGCCTCCAACGCCGAGGGGTTCGAGGTGGGCGACCACGCCCTGCACTTCCTCGGCTGGCGCGAGTACGCCACGGTCAACGCGAAGACCGCGGTGAAGATCGACTCCGACACCGCCCCGCTGAGCACCTACCTCGGCGTGCTCGGCATGCCGGGCCTGACCGCCTACGCCGGCCTGCTGCGGGTCGCCGACTTCAAGGAGGGCGACTCGGTCTTCGTCTCCGGCGCGGCGGGCGCGGTCGGCGGCCAGGTCGGCCAGATCGCCAAGCTCAAGGGCGCGTCCCGGGTGATCGGCTCGGCCGGTTCGGACGAGAAGGTCAAGGTCCTCCTGGAGGAGTACGGCTTCGACGCGGCGTTCAACTACAAGAACGGCCCGGTGAAGGACCAGCTCAAGGAGGCCGCGCCCGACGGCATCGACGTCTACTTCGACAATGTCGGCGGGGACCACCTGGAGGCGGCCATCGCGGCGCTGAACCTCCACGGCCGCATCGCCGTCTGCGGCATGATCTCCCAGTACAACGCGACCGAGCCGACCCCGGCCCCGCGCAATCTGGCCCAGATCATCGCCAAGCGCTTCCGCATGGAGGGCCTGCTCGTCGGCGACCACTACGACCTCCAGCCGAAGTTCGTCGAGGAGGTCTCCGCCTGGGTGCGGTCCGGCGAGCTGAAGTACCGCGAGACGTTCGTGGAGGGCATCGAGAACGGCGTCGAGGCGTTCCTCGGCATGCTCCGCGGCGAGAACACCGGCAAGATGGTCGTCAGCCTGCCCGCCTGACGCGTCACGGCGGCTGCGGGAGATCGCCCTCGCCCTACCGGCAGCTGCGCAATCCGTCAAGCCCCCTTGCCCGCAGGCCCCTTGCGGTCGCCCGTTAGGCTCGGGGCAAGCCGTCGCGATCGTGGGCGCGAGTCGCGGCGTACGTACAGGAGGAATCCGTATGTCCATCCAGCCCGTCGACGTCGTCTACACCGCTGTCGCCACGGCGGAGAACGGCCGTGACGGCCGTGTCGCCTCCGACGACGGCAAGCTCGACGTCGTCGTCAACCCGCCCAAGGAGCAGGGCGGCAGCGGCGCCGGCACCAACCCCGAGCAGCTCTTCGCCGCCGGGTACAGCGCCTGCTTCCAGGGCGCGCTGAGCGTCGTCGCCCGCCAGGAGAAGGCGGACGTCTCCGGCTCGCGGGTGACCGCCAAGGTCGGCATCGGCAAGACCCCGGCCGGCGGCTTCGGCCTCAAGGTCGAGATCTCGGCCTCGATCCCGAACGTCGACGCGGACACCGCGAAGGCGCTCGTGGAGAAGGCGCACCAGGTCTGCCCGTACTCGAACGCCACCCGCGGCAACATCGAGGTCACGCTGACCGTCGCCTGACCCGTGACGCGCGGCGCACGCCGCAAGAAGGGCCGCACCCCTGCCGGGGGTGCGGCCCTTCGCCGTCCGCGGCGGCCGGGCCGACTCGCCCTCATGCCCACGTCGGGTGGCGCTTCCCGTCCCCCCGATACCGGCCCCGCTTCCGCCCGCACCGTGCGCCGGGCCCGTTGCCCCCGGCGGCCCCGCTCCCCGCCCGCACCTTTCGCCGCGCCCCCCCCGCGCCCCCTCGCGCCCCCCCGCGCCCGCGCGCCCTGCCGCGCCCGCGCTTCAGCCGCGCCCGCCGCACCCGGAGTCCTCCGCCGCGGCAGCCCCCGCGCCCGCCCATACCGCCCACACCCCCCACACCGCCCACACCCCTCACCCCCCGTGACACAGGCCACACTTACGAAACCTTGACGCCGCACCCGTGTAATCGATTACGTAGCCCCCACGACAGCGCGAGTAATCGATTACACGCGGATCACCGGTCGACGACGAACGGGGAGGGCGAGGGCGCCTTGGCGAACATCAAGGACGTGGCGGAGCGGGCAGGCGTTTCCGTGGCCACCGTCTCGCGCGTGCTCAACGGGCACTCGCCGGTGGCGGCCACCCGCGACCGGGTGCTCGCCGCCGTCGCCGAACTCGGCTACCGGCCCAACAACGTCGCCCGCGCCCTGCGCACCGCCCGCACCGGCGCGCTCGGCCTGCTCATCGGCGACCTCACCAACCCGTTCTTCACCGAACTCGCCGACGCCGTGGAGGACGAGGCCCGCAGCCTCGGCTACAGCCTGGTCATCGGCAACGCCGGCGAGAGCCCGCAGCAGCAGGACGACCACATCCGTACGCTCATCGACCGGCGGATCGACGGCCTGCTGGTCAGCTCGGCCGGCACCGGTTCGCCCGTACTGCGCGAGATCGCCGCGGCCGGCACCCCGCTGGTCCTGCTCGACCGCGCCGTGGACGGGCTCGACGTGCCCTGCGTACGGGCCGACGGCCGCGCGGCGCTGGCCGACCTCGCCGCCCACTTCGCCGCGCTGGGCCGCCGCCGCCCCGCGATCATCGTCGCCCCGGCCGGCACCCGCACCGGCGCGGACCGGCTGCGCTTCTTCCGGGAGGCGCTGCGCCCGTACGGCATCGAGCTGCCCGACGAGCGGGTCGGCTCCACGCCCGACCTCCAGCACACCGGCGGCCGCCGGGTCATGCGCGACTTCCTCGACCTCCCCGAGCCGCCGGACGCCGTGCTCGCCACGGACAACCTGATGGCGCTCGGCGCGATGGACGAGATCCGGGCGCGCGGCCTGCGCGTACCGGACGACGTGGCGCTGGTGGTCTACGACGACGTGCCGTGGTTCACCCACACCGACCCGCCGCTGACCGCCATCGCGCAGCCCACCCGCGAGCTGGGCCGGGCCGCCGTGCACACCCTGCTGGAGCGGATCGAGGGCAGGCCGGCCGAGTCCGTCCTGCTCCCCGCCCGCCTCGTACCGCGCCGCTCCTGCGGCGAACCCGACCCGGCGGCGAACCCCCCGACCACCGGCGACACGTACACCGACACGTACACCGACACCCACAACGAGAGGGGCAGCGCATGACCGGCGTCAACGACGACGTACCGGGCGGCCGCGAACTGCTGCGCGTGGAGGGGGTGACGAAGTCGTTCCCCGGTGTGCGCGCCCTGGACGGCGTGGACATGAGTCTGCGCGCGGGCGAGGTGCATGTACTCCTCGGCGAGAACGGCGCGGGCAAGAGCACCCTGATCAAGATGCTCTCCGGCGCGCACCGCCCCGACGACGGCCGCATCCTGGCCGACGGCGGACAGGACGGCGCGCACGACGGCCTGCACGAGGTGCACATCCGCTCCGCGCAGGACGCCGAACGGCTCGGCATCGCCACCATCTACCAGGAGTTCAACCTCGTCCCCGGCCTCACCGTCGCCGAGAACATCTTCCTCGGCCGCCAGCCGCGCACCGCGCTCGGCCTGGTCGACCGGAAGACCATGCGGGCCCGCGCCGCCGAGCTGCTGAAGCGGGTACGGCTGGACGTCTCCCCGAACACGCCCGTCGCCGAACTGGGCATCGCCCGGCTGCAGATGGTCGAGATCGCCAAGGCGCTCAGCCTCAAGGCGCGCATCCTGATCATGGACGAGCCGACCGCCGTCCTCACCTCCGAGGAGGTGGAGACGCTCTTCGGCCTCGTCCGCGAGCTGCGCGAATCCGGTGTCGGGATCATCTTCATCACCCACCACCTGGAGGAGATCGGCGCGCTCGGCGACCGGGTCACCGTGCTGCGCGACGGCCGGTCCGTCGACGAGGTGCCCGCATCCACCGACGAGGACGAGCTGATCCGCCTCATGGTCGGCCGGGACATCGCCGAGCAGTACCCGCGGCAGCGCCCCGAGGAGCCGGGCGCGCCCCTGCTGCGGGTGCGCGGGCTGACCCGTAACGGCCCGAAGGGCGGGCCGGTGTTCCAGGACGTCGGCTTCGAGGTGCGGGCCGGGGAGGTCGTCGGCCTCGCCGGGCTGGTGGGCGCGGGCCGTACCGAGGTCGCCCGGGCGATCTTCGGCGTGGACGCGTACGACGCCGGCACGGTCGAGATCGACGGTACGGAGCTGGCGCGCGGCGACGTCCGCGCGGCCATGCGGGCCGGGCTCGGTCTCGTACCCGAGGACCGCAAGGGCCAGGGCCTGGTCCTGGACGCGTCGCTGCAGGACAACCTGACCCTGGCGCGGCTGGACCGGGACACCCGCGGCGGTTTGGTGGACCGCGGTGCGCAGCGGCGCGAAGCGGCCCGGGTGGCGGGGCAGTTGAAGGTACGGATGAGCGGCCTCGGGCAGAGCGCCCGCACCCTCTCCGGCGGCAACCAGCAGAAGATCGTCATCGGCAAGTGGCTGCTGACCGACACCCGGCTGCTGATCCTCGACGAGCCGACGCGCGGCATCGACGTCGGCGCGAAGGTCGAGATCTACCAGCTGATCAACGAACTGACGGCGTCCGGACGGGCCGTCCTGATGATCTCCAGCGATCTGCCCGAGGTGCTCGGCATGAGCGACCGGGTGCTGGTGATGTCCCAGGGCCGGCTGGCCGGCGAACTGCCGGCGGCCGAGGCCACCCAGGACGCGGTGATGGAGCTGGCGCTCCAGGCCGCCCCCCACAACACGACGAACAATGACGAGAGCGCGATGGAGGGCTCCGATGTCCGCTGAGGTGAAGACGGGAGCCGCCGCCGAGGCGGTGGGTGAGGCACCGGACCGGGACGGTTTCGGGCCGTGGTTCTCCCGCGCGGTGCTGCGGAACGGGCCGCTGGGCGGCCTGATCGCGCTGGTCGTGGTGATGGCGGTGCTGTCCAGGGACTTCCTGAACGGACAGAATCTGCTCAACGTCGGCGTGCAGGCGTCGGTCACCGCGATCCTGGCCTTCGGCGTCACCTTCGTGATCGTCTCGGCCGGCATCGACCTGTCCGTCGGCTCGGTCGCGGGCCTGTCGGCGACGGTCGTCGCCTGGGCGGCCTCGAACGAGGGCCTGCCGGTCGTCGTCGCCGTACTGCTCGGCCTGGTGGTCGGCGCCGCCGCGGGCCTGGTCTCCGGCGCGCTCGTCGCGTACGGCAGGCTGCCCGCCTTCATCGCCACCCTCGCGATGCTCTCCGTCGGCCGCGGCCTCGCGCTGGTGATCTCCGGCGGCTCGCCGATCGCGTTCCCCGCCTCGATCGGCAAGCTCGGCGACACGCTGGGCGGCTGGCTGCCGGTGCCCGTCCTCGTCATGATCGTGATGGGGCTGATCGCGGCGCTGATACTGGCCCGTACGTACACCGGGCGCGCGATGTTCGCCATCGGCGGCAACGAGGAGGCGGCGCGGCTCTCCGGCATCCACGTCAAGCGCCGCAAGCTGGTCATCTACGCGCTGTCCGGGCTGTTCGCCGCGGTCGCCGGCATCGTGCTGGCGGCGCGGCTCACCTCCGCCCAGCCGCAGGCCGCCACCGGTTACGAACTGGACGCCATCGCGGCCGTCGTCATCGGCGGCGCCAGCCTCTCCGGCGGCTCCGGCAAGGCGTCCGGCACGCTCATCGGCGCGCTGATCCTCGCGGTGCTGCGCAACGGCCTGAACCTGCTGAGCGTCTCCGCGTTCTGGCAGCAGGTCGCCACCGGCCTGGTCATCGCCCTCGCGGTCCTGCTGGACACGCTGCGGCGGCGGAGCGCGCGATGAGGGGCCGTACGAGGACGGGGCGCGTGATGAGGGGGCGTGCGATGAAGGGGCGCATAGGAGCACTCGGGGTGGTGGGGACCGTACTGGCAGCCCTCGCCCTCAGCGGCTGCGACCGCGGCGGGAACACCGACCTCGGCCTCGCCCTGTCCACCATGAACAACCCGTTCTTCGTGGGCATCAAGGAAGGCGCGCAGGCCGAGGCGGACGCCCGCGGGCTGAAGATCAACATCACCGACGCGCAGAACGACCCCACCCAGCAGATCAACCAGCTGGAGACGTTCACCAGCCAGAACGTCAAGGCCGCGATCATCAACCCGGTCGACTCCGACGCCGCCGTACCGGCCGTCGGCGTCGCCAACCGTGCCGACGTCCCCGTCATTTCTCTGGACCGCGGCGTCAACGGCGGCACGGTCGGCTCGACCATCGCCTCCGACAACGTCGCGGGCGGCCGGCTCGCCGCGAAGACGCTCGCCGAGTCGCTCGGCGGCAAGGGCAAGGTGGCGTTCCTCGAAGGCCAGGCGGGCACCTCGGCGGCGCGCGAGCGCGGCCAGGGCTTCGAGGAAGGCATCAAGAAGTACCCCGGCATCCAGGTCGTCGCGCGGCAGCCCGCCGACTTCGACCGGACCAAGGGCATGGACGTGATGTCCAATATGCTCCAGGCACACCGCGACATCGCCGGCGTCTTCGCCGCCAACGACGAGATGGCGCTCGGCGCGTCCAAGGCGCTCGGCGCCAAGTCCGGCTCGAAGGTGCGGGTCGTGGCCTTCGACGGCACGCCGGACGGCATCAAGGCGGTACGGAATGGGACGCTGACGGCGACCGTCGCGCAGCAGCCGAAGCTGCTCGGCAAGCAGGCCGTGGACTGGGCGCTCAAGGCGGCCCGGCACCAGCCGCTGCCGAAGCAGATCAAGGTGCCGGTGGTGCTCGTGACCAAGAAGAACGCCGCGCAGTACGACGGATGACCGCCGCACGGTACGGCGGATGACCACCGTGCGGCAGCAGGACACCGGGCAGCGGCAGACCGCTGCCCGGCAGTGACAAAGGATGGAAACGGCGGACGTGGACGCACACAACGACGACTACGACTACGACGTACTGGTGGTGGGCTCGGCCAACGCCGACCTGACGGTCCGGGTGGACCGGCGGCCGGACGCGGGCGAGACCGTGCTCGGTACGGACCTGGTCGAGTCGGCGGGCGGCAAGGGCGCCAACCAGGCAGCCGCCGCCGCCCGGCTCGGCGGCCGGGTCGCGCTGCTGGCGCGGATCGGCGGGGACGCGTACGGCGAGCTGCTGATGAACGCCCAGCGCGCGGCCGGCACCGATGTACGGCACGTCATCGCCGACCCGGAAGCCCGCACCGGCACCGCGATGATCATCGTCGGCACGGACGGCGACAACAGCATCGTCGTCTCGCCCGGCGCCAACGCGGCGCTCACCCCGAAGGACGTCGCCGCGGCGCGCGAGGTCATCGCGGGCGCCGCCGTGGTCTCCCTCCAGCTGGAGATCCCGATGGAGTCCGTGGAGGCGGCCGCCGCGGCGGCGCGCGAGGCCGGCACCCGGGTCGTGCTCAACCCCTCCCCGGCACCCGAGAGCCTGTCCCCGGCGCTGCTCGCCGCCGCCGATCCGCTGGTGGTCAACGAGCACGAGGCACGCCGGCTCTCCGGCGCCGCGGACGGCGGCCCGGCGGACTGGGCCCGCGCGCTGCGCGACCTGGGCGCGCGGACGGTCGTCGTCACCCTCGGCGGCGACGGCGCGTACGTCCTGGACGCGGACGGCGACGCGTCCGTACCGGGCGTGAAGGTGACGGCCGTGGACACCACGGGCGCGGGCGACGCCTTCACCGGCGCCCTCGCCACCCGCCTCGCCCGCGGCGAGACCCTGGCCACGGCCGCGCACTACGCCGTACGCGTCGGCGCCGCCGCCGTCACCAAGCCCGGCGCCCAGCCCTCCTACCCGACACCGGAGGAACTCCCGGCGGGCTGAGCCGGCTGGAACGAATGCCACAGCCGTGTCATGCGCTCAGCTCCTTCGGGCCGTACAGGCAGTGGTCCGCACCGGTCATCAGTGCCCAGTACCGGTCGCCGTACGACCAGTGCCACCACTCCGTGGGGTAGTTGACCAGGCCCGCGCCGCCGAGTGCCGCTGCCAGCAGGCGGCGGTTGGCGCGGGCCTCGGTGCCGAGCCCCGGCGCGTGTGTGTAGCAGGCGCCGCCGCTCTCCTCGGGGCTCGCGTTGATCGGCGAGCCCATGTCGAGCTCCGTGCCGCCGTCCGTGACGAGCAGCAGGTCCACCGCGCCGCCCGCGCTGTGCGGGGCGATCTCCGGCGGCGAGACGTACCGGCCGGCGGCGTCCCGGATGCGCGCGGGCGGCCACTCCGGATGTGCGGCCCGCAGCTCGTCGGCGTACTCCTCGAAGTACCGGCGCTGCAGGGCAGGCGGGCGGTATCCCTCCACCAGCTGCAGCCGCAGGCCGTCGGGCAGCGAATCCTGGGCGCGCAGCAGCCGCTCCACCACGCCCGCGCGCAGATACGCGAAGGCGCCCGGCGCATCCTGCCGTATCCCGGAGATCCGCAGCTCCGGCGCCGCCGTCCGCACGTCGAGCAGCGGCTCCCCGCACTCCACGACCGGTACGGCCGCCACCGCCGGGTCGGACATCAGCGTGATCCGCTCCCGGAGGTCGGCGAGCACGAGCCCCTCCTCGGGACCGGCGTCCGCGAGCCGGCCGGCCTCCGGCGACCACGCGCCGCTCAGCCCGCAGGCCGGGCCCGGGCTCCCGGGGCCCAGACCGTTGGCCAGCAGTACGTGCAGACGGTGCTCCCGCGCGGCCGCCGCATACTCCCCGACCCGCTCCGCCGTGCCGTGGAACGCGCTCGCCACCAGCACCCCGCAGCCGTCCGCCGCGGCCCGGTCCCACACCTCCGGATGCGCGGTGTCGTAGCACGTGGCCAGGGCGATGCGCAGGCCGCCGAGGGTGCACCGGCCGTCGGCGCGGCCCGGTGCGAAGACCGCCTTCTCCGGGCCGTACAGATGCCGCTTGTCGTAACGGGTCAGCAGCGCGCCGTCCGGGCCGTAGACGTACGACGTGAGCGTCAGGGTGCCGTCCGGCGCGGGGGCCGGGCAGCCGACTATCGCGGCCGTGGCCGTCGCCCGGCAGGCCGCCGCGATCGGCGCGAGGGCCGGGTCGTCCGGCGCGTACGCATACCGCTCCGGCGCGGCGGCTATCGCGTCCAGCTCGTACCCCGTCAGGGCCAGTTCGGCGAAGGCGACGAGCCCGGCGCCGCGGTTCGCGGCCTCGGTGATCAGCCCGGCCATCCGCGTCGCGTTGGCGGCCGCGTCCAGCGGAACGGGGGTGAACTGTGCTGCTGCGAGGATCATTTGGCCATCATGCACCCGGCCACTGACAACCGGCCTCGACCGCCGTCCGCAGCAGCTCCCGCAGCTGGCCGACGATGGTCAGTCGGTTGTGGACGAAGGCCGGGTCGGTGACCGTGCCGGTCTTCGGGTCGGTGTTGCCGGGGCCGAATTCCAGTACCGGCGTGTGCAGATGGCCGCCGGTCAGAGACGGGGCCACCGCGTCCCGTAGGAGCGTTGCCCGGTAGGCGATCTCGTTGGAGAGGTAGTCGCCGCCCCCGCCCGCGCGGGCCGTGGAGCCCGGGGTCGGGCCGTCCGGGCGCTCCACGGGCGCGCCGCCGCCCGCCGGGATCTCGGTGACGGCGGTGTTGTCGTGCACCGGGTACGGTCCGGTGTCGCCGCCCGCGAGCGCCTCGTACGGCAGCGTCGTGCGCGTCCACTGGGGCTGCGGCCGTACGGTCGGTACGCCGTGCGGGATCGGCACCGTCTCCGTGCGCGACTCCCGGGCGTTGTCCGGATAGCCGCCACGCCAGGCCCCGTTGGTCCGCTCCACGTCGAAGCGGCCGGGCCGCCCCTGGCTGACGGTCGTGAAGAGGTCGACCTGGCGCGGCCCCGGCCGGAAGTGCGGCAGCAGGGTGCGCTCCACGGTTCCCGCGGCGAAGTCCGACCAGCGGACCGGGAAGACCGCCGTCTCGATCCGTACGGCCCGCCCCGAAGCGGTACGCACCGTCGTCCCGTCCAGCGCGAGCGCCGACGCGCCCGACGGGTTGCTGCGGCGCGCGTCGGCGTCCAGCTGGAACGGGTCGAAGCCGGTCACCAGGACGCGCGTCACGTGCCGGCCCGCGGGCAGGTCGATCGAGTCCTCGCCCCGGGACGCGCGCTCCAGCGCCCCGGCCAGCGCCGCGCGCCGCCCGTCGGACAGCCCGAAGGACGGCTGCCACTCCCGCAGCGCCCGGGTCATCTCCAGCCGCGCCCAGTACAGCGGCCGGTCGTCGTCCCGGCTGAGATCGCCGCCCGCCGGGCCGTGCCCCTGGACCCGGTCCACGGCCCGCTCCCACAGGGCACGCGCGGCGTGTTCGACGTACCGCTTCGCCGCTCCCTCCGAGCGCGTCGCGGCCAGCCCCCGGGCGAACTCCGGCCCGACCTCGTCGAAGCCGCTGCGCCGCAGGATCTCCCGCGGCGCGGCCAGCGACAGCCGCTGCTCCTCCACGGCGACGGGGGACTGTTCGGTGTCTGCGGCCCGGTCGTGGGCGGCCGCCGGAGCGGTCAGCGCCAGAGGGAGCGCGGCGGTCAGCGCCGCCCCGAGAGCGATGAGCCTCAGCCTGGTACGTATGCGTCTCATGCGGCGAGTAAAGCGGGAGGGGCCCGTGTGCCGGTAGGGGGCGGCGGGCCCGGCCCGGCCGCTACTCCGCCCCGAACCCGTAAACCGTCCGCGACCGGAACACCTGCCCCGGGCGCAGCGCCGTGCCCGGGAAGTCCGGGCGGTTGGGGGAGTCGGGGAAGTGCTGGGTCTCCAGGGCGAGGCCGGCGCCCGCCTCGTAGGGACGGCCGGTGGTGCCCGTATACGTACCGTCGAGGTGCTCGGCCGTGTAGAGCTGGATGCCCGGCTCCGTGGTCGACAGCCGTACGACGCGCCCGGAGGCGGGCTCGCTCAGCTCGGCCACCGGACGCGGCTCTGGAGCCCGGTCCTCGGGGTCGCCGATCGTCCCGGAGCCGTCGCCGACCACGAAGGTGTGGTCGTACCCGCGGCCGACGGTGCGGCGCGCCCGGAAGTCGAAGCGGGTGCCGGCGACGGGGGCCGGGGCGCCGGCCGGGATCCCGGCCGCGTCGACCGGGAGGTAGTGGTCGGCCGCCATCCGCAGCCGGTGGGTCTCCGCGCCGCCGCTGCCGTCGCCGCTGAGGTCGAAGTACGTGTGGTTGGTGAGGTTGAGGACGGTCGGCGCGTCCGTGGTGGCGAGGTAGTCGACGGCCAGCTCGCCCGCTGCGGAGAGGGTGTACCGGACGCGGACGTCCAGCGCCCCGGGGAAGCCCTCCTCGCCGTCCCTACTGGTGCGGCGCAGCTCCACCCCTCCTGGGCACGGCGCGGCGTCCCACAGGGCCGTGGAGAAGTTCGCGACGCCGCCGTGCAGGCAGTTCGGGCCGTCGTTGGCGGGCAGCGCGTACCGCCGCCCTTCGAGGGTGAACGCGGCGCCCCCGATGCGGCCCGCGTACCGGCCGACCAGCGCCCCGAAGTACGACTCGCCGTGCGCCTCGTACCCGGCCGCGTCCGGGAAGCCGAGCGCGATCTCGCCGCGCGCACCGTGCCGGTCGGGTGTCTCGATGCTCTGCACGATGCCGCCGTACGTCAGGATCCGTACCCGGACTGCGCCTGCTTCGAGTGTCCAGCGGTGGACGATACTGCCGTTTTTCAAGGTGCCGAAGGGCTCTTCGGCGACGTGGGTCGCGCTCATGGCGGCGAGCCTATGCCCGCGCGTCCATGCCCGCGCGCCCCGAAGGCGGCGCCCGGTCAGCCGCGGCCCTCGGGGCGGGTGACGGTGCGGTAGGCCATCCCGGCCAGTTCCCGCTGGCCGCGCTTGCTCGGGTGGAACCAGTCCCACTCGCTCAACTCCCTGCCGGTGAAGCGGTAGTCGAAAACCGCCTGGTCGAACCGGCAGTGGCGGTCCTGCTCGCACACCTCGCGCAGCGCCGTGTTGTAGGCCACCACCTGGTCCCGCACACCTTCCCTGCGGTCACTCGCGGCGCGTGAGACGTCGTCGGCGTCGTGCAGCATCGACTGGCAGATCCCGAGCTGCCACACCTGCTTGCCCACCGGGTTCCGGCGGCCCTGCGACCACAGCCGCATCAGGTCGGGCACCGCGGCGACGTAGACCTGCGTACGGGGCAGCGCCTGGCGCAGCCTCTTCAGGGACGTCCGGAAACCGGCGCGGAAATCAGCCGTCGGTGTCATGGCGGAGGCGTTGTTCCGGCAGGCGTCGTTGGCGCCGATCAGGATCGTGACAAGTTGGGGTTTGTGCGGAATCGCGCGGTCGATCTGGCGCGGCAGATCGTCCATGAGGGCACCCGTGCGGGCGTAGTTCCAGGCGTGTCCCGAGGGGTGCGCCAGCAGGCGTTCGGCCAGGCTGCGGACGGCCGGATCGGTGCCCGTGGCCCAGGAGGCGGCGGCGCAGTCGGCCAGCAGTCCGCAGGCGTCGAAGCCGGCCGTTATCGAGTCACCCAGCGCGGCCACCGAATCCGGACGGGTGTCCCAAACCGGTGGGGGCGCCGAGTGCGGACGGGCGGATTCCGTGCGGCCGCGCGAGGCCGGGGAGTTGTCGCCACCGTCGCCGGAACCGCAGGCCGGCACGGCGAGGAGCAGGGCGGCGGCGAGCGCCGCGCGCAAAGTGAACGGCCGCCGGCGGAGGCGGCCGGAGGTCCAGTTGATCTTTGCCATCCCCTGTCCCCCTCCGACGTGCGAGTGATATCTCTTCCGTGAGCGACGGTACGTCACTCCTCGGCGGTCACAGCGCGATAGCTTTGCCCCGTGGCCGTCGGGCGGCGACCTGGAGGAGTAGCGCACTCCCGTACGAACAAATTACAACACGTCATTTCCTGTCCCTTTTGTGGCGAATTGAGCCCCATGGTGTTTACTGAAGGTAACCTCGCGTGCTGGTGCCGAAGTGATCATTGGGGCAGAATGTCAGCAGCTGTCCCGGCCGCGACCGGAACGGGCACGAGGCCGCTGGGGAAGGCGAACCTCGAACCGTACTGGAGGTCCCGGTGACGACACGTGGAGTTCTGTACGTCCACTCCGCTCCGCGCGCGCTGTGCCCGCACGTCGAATGGGCCGTCGCGGGCGTCCTCGGCGTGCGCGTCAATCTCGACTGGATCCGGCAGCCCGCCTCGCCCGGCACCTGGCGCGCGGAGTTCTCCTGGCAGGGCGAGTCCGGCACCGCCTCCAAACTCGCCTCCGCGCTGCGCGGCTGGCACCTCCTGCGCTTCGAGGTGACCGCCGAGCCCTGCGCGGCCGCCGAGGGCGAGCGCTACAGCTCCACGCCCGACCTGGGCATCTTCCACGCCGTCACGGGCATCCACGGCGACATCCTGATCCCCGAGGACCGGCTGCGGGCCGCTGTGGCCCGCTCTGCGCGCGGCGAGACCGACCTGGCGGCCGAGGTCGCCCGGCTCCTCGGGAAGCCCTGGGACGACGAGTTGGAGCCCTTCCGGTACGCGGGCGAGGGCGCCCCGGTCCGCTGGCTGCACCAAGTCGTCTGAGGCGCGTGGCGTGGTTGTCGTCGAGCCCGCTCGAACGCCTAGCGTTCCCCCATGGCTGACAACATCTCAGTAGCAGTGCTGGGCACCGGGATCATGGGTGCCGCGATGGCCCGCAACCTCGCCGGGGCAGGCCTGGACGTCCGGGTGTGGAACCGCACCCGCGCCAAGGCCGAACCGCTCGCCGAGGACGGCGCACGCGTCACGGACACCCCGGCCGAGGCCGTGGACGGCGCCGACGTCGTCCTGACGATGCTGCACGACGGCCCGGCCGCCCTGGAGACGGTGCGCGCCGCCGGCACCGCGCTGCGCCCCGGTACGGTCTGGGCGCAGTCCACCACCGCAGGCCTCGAAGCGCTCGGCGAGCTCGCCGGCTTCGCCCGGGAGCACGGCCTGGTCTTCGTCGACGCGCCCGTGCTGGGCACCAAGGAGCCCGCCGAGGCCGGGAAGCTCGTGGTCCTCGCGGCCGGGCCGGGCGCCGCACGCGAACTGCTCGCGCCCGTCTTCGAAGCGATCGGCAGCCGGACGGCCTGGATCGGCGAGAACGGCGACGAGGGCGCCGCCACCCGCCTCAAGCTCGTCATCAACAGCTGGGTGCTCACGGTCACCCACGGCGCCGCCGAGGCGCTGGCCCTGGCCAAGGGGCTCGGTGTCGCCCCGCAGGAGTTCCTGGACGCCGTCGAGGGCGGCCCGCTGGACATGGGGTACCTGCGCGCCAAGACCCACGCCCTGCTGGAGGGCGACCTCACCCCCAGCTTCCAGACCCGCACCGCCGAGAAGGACGCCCGGCTCATCGTCGAGGCGGGCAAGAGCGCGGGGGTACGCCTGGACGTCACGGCGGCGGGCGCGGAACGCTTCCGCCGCGCGACGGCGGCCGGACACGGCGACGAGGACATGGCCGCTTCGTACTTCGCGAGCTTCGAGGACTGACGCCTGCGAGTTCTGACGCCTTCGCATACGTGACGAGGCCCGCCCCGGAAACACCCGGGGCGGGCCTCGTCACGTACGACGGCAGGGGCTAGCTCGTGCTGCGGAACGCCAGCACCACGTTGTGCCCGCCGAAGCCGAACGAGTTGTTGATCGCCGCGATCGTGCCCTCCGGCAGCTGCCGGGGCTCGTCGCGGACGATGTCCGCGTCCACCTCGTCGTCGAGGTTCTCGACGTTGATGGTCGGCGGGGCCTGGCGGTGGTACAGCGCGAGGACCGTCGCGACGGTCTCGACGCCGCCCGCGCCGCCCAGCAGGTGGCCGGTCATCGACTTGGTACCGGAGATCGCGATGTGGTCCACATCGTCGCCCAGCACCCGGCGCAGCGCCTTGATCTCGGCGACGTCACCCTGCGGGGTGGACGTGGCGTGCGCGTTGAGGTGCACCAGCTCGGCCGGCTTGAGGTCGGTGGCGTCCAGCAGGTTCTGCACGGCCGCCGCGATGCCCCGGCCGGTCGGCTCGGGCTGCGCGATGTGGTGGCTGTCCGCGGACAGGCCCTGGCCCAGCACCTCGCAGTACACCTTGGCGCCGCGCTTGGCCGCGTGCTCCGCCGACTCCAGGATCACCACGCCCGCGCCCTCACCGAGGACGAAGCCGTCCCGGGCGGTGTCGTACGGGCGGGACGCCTTCTCCGGCTCGTCGTTGCTCTTCGACATCGCCATCATGTTCGCGAAGGCGACGATGGGCAGCGGGTGGATCGCCGCCTCGGTGCCGCCCGCGACGACCACATCGGCACGGCCGGTGCGGATCATCTCGACGGCGTACCCGATGGCCTCGGCGCCGGAGGCGCAGGCGCTCACGGGGGTGTGCACGCCCGCCTGCGCGCCGACCTCCAGGCCGACGTTGGCGGACGGGCCGTTGGGCATGAGCATGGGCACGGTGTGCGGGGAGACGCGGCGTACGCCCTTCTCCTTCAGCACGTCGTACTGGTCGAGCAGGGTGGTCACGCCGCCGATGCCGGAGGCGATCACGGTGCCCAGGCGGTCCGGGTCGATCAGGGCCGAGCCGTCCTCGGCGGTGTCCTCGCCGGCCGGGCCGGTGTAACCGGCGTCGGCCCACGCCTCACGAGCGGCGATCAGCGCGAACTGCGCCGAGCGGTCGAGCTTGCGGGCGACGGGGCGCGGCAGGACCTGGTCCGGCTCGACGGCCGCGGTGGCGGCCATCCGTACGGGCAGGTCGGCGAAGCGCTCGCCTTCCAGAGGCCGCACGCCGGAGCGGCCCGCCAGCAGACCTTCCCAGGTCGAAGCGGAGTCGCCACCCAGCGGTGTGGTTGCGCCGATACCGGTGACGACCACGGTGCGATTGGTCGCGTTCACGGGAATTCTTGTCTCCACAGGTAGAGGGGTCGAGAATCGACGGCGCCACCGCGGGGTGGCGACATGCGGGCCTGGATCAGGCCTGGTGCTCGAGGATGTACTTGGTGGCGTCGCCGACCGTCTTGAGGTTCTTGACGTCGTCGTCGGGGATCTTCACGTCGAAGCGCTCTTCGGCGGCGACGACGACCTCGACCATGGACAGCGAGTCGACGTCCAGGTCATCGGTGAAGGACTTGTCCAGCTGGACGTCCTCGGTGGGGATCCCGGCGATCTCGTTCACGATCTCGGCGAGACCGGCGACGATCTCTTCCTGAGTGGCGGCCATGATGGCGCTCCTTCGGTGTTTTTCGAGTGAAACTGTGCTTTGCGGTGAAGTTCCAGTACAGCCGCCGGATCGTACGGGGACGTCGGCGCTGCGTAGATCTTGCCTAGGGGAGAGTAACGACCGTGGCGGCGTACACGAGACCCGCCCCGAACCCGATGACGAGCGCGGTGTCGCCGCTCTTGGCCTGACCGGTCGCCAGCAGCCGCTCCATCGCGAGCGGAATCGAGGCGGCCGAGGTGTTTCCGGTGGTCTCCACGTCACGGGCGACCGTGACGGACTCGGGGAGCTTGAGCGTCTTCACCATCGAGTCGATGATCCGCATGTTGGCCTGGTGCGGGATGAAGACGTCCAGGTCCTCCGGGGCGACGCCGGCCACGTCCAGCGCCTCCTGGGCGACCTTGGCCATCTCGAAGACCGCCCAGCGGAAGACCGCCTGGCCCTCCTGGGTGATCGCCGGGTAGCGGATCTCGTCCAGGGCCAGCTGGTCGCCGGGGCCGTTGCCGCCGGGCACCGGGGTGCGGCGGTACGCGTCCCAGCCCACCGTCTGCTTGATGGTCTCGGACTTGTCGCCCTCCGAGCCCCAGACCGTCGGGCCGATGGCCGGCTCCTGCGCGGGGCCCACGACCACGGCACCGGCGCCGTCACCGAAGAGGAAGGCCGTCGCGCGGTCCTCCAGGTCGGTCAGGTCCGAGAGCCGCTCCACGCCGATGACCAGCACGTACTCGGCCGAGCCGTCGGTGATCATGCCCTTGGCCAGGGTCAGGCCGTAACCGAAGCCCGCGCAGCCCGCGGAGATGTCGAACGCGGCCGGCTTGCCCGCCCCTATCCGGTGCGCGATCTCCGTCGCGACCGCGGGGGTCTGCTTGAAGTGCGAGACCGTCGAGACGATCACGCCGCCGATCTGCTCCGGCGTGAGCCCGGCGTCGGCGATCGCCTTGCCCGCGGCCTCCACCGACATCGCCGCGACGGTCTCTTCCGGACCGGCCCAGTGGCGCGTGGAGATGCCCGAGCGCGACCGGATCCATTCGTCGGACGAGTCGATGTACTTGAGGATCTCCTCGTTCGGCACGACGTTGACGGGGCGGTAGCCGCCCACGCCCATGATCCGCGCGTACGGGGCGCCCTGCGCGGGCTTGATCTTCGAGGTCATGCTCTTCGGTCTCCTTATCCGGCCGAGTTCTCGGCAGCGGGAGAAGCGTGCTCGGCGATCAGCTCGCGGGCAGCGTCGAGGTCATCCGGGGTCTTCAGCGCGAGGGTCTTCACACCGGGCAGCGCGCGCTTGGCCAGACCCACCAGGGTCCCGCCGGGGGCCGCCTCGATCATCGCGGTGACGCCCAGCTCCTTGAAGGTCTCCATGCACAGGTCCCAGCGGACCGGGTTGGCCACCTGGCCCACCAGCCGCTGCACGACCTCCTGGCCGCCGGTGACGACCTGGCCGTCCTTGTTCGAGACGTACCGGGTGTGCGGGGCCGCGGGGGACAGCTGTGCCACCGCGGACTCCAGCGTGGCGACGGCCGGGGCCATGTGCACCGTGTGGAACGCGCCGGCCACCTTCAGCGGGACGACCCGCCGGGTGCCCTCCGGCTTGTCCTCGGCCAGCGCCGCCAGCTGCTCGGCGGTGCCGGCGGCCACGATCTGGCCCGCGCCGTTCACGTTCGCCGGGGTCAGGCCCAGCTTCTCCAGGTGCGGCAGTACCGTCTCCGGCTCGCCGCCCAGCAGGGCCGACATGCCGGTCTCGGTGATCGCGGCGGCCTCGGCCATGGCCAGGCCGCGCTTGCGTACGAGTCCCAGCGCGGCCTCGTCCGGCAGCACGCCGGTCAGCGCGGCGGCGGCGAGCTCACCGACGCTGTGCCCGGCCGCGGCGCCGACGAGCGACGCGAAGTCCTCCGGCGTGGCGAAGAGCTGCCGCGCGGAGACCAGCGCGGAAGCGACCAGCAGCGGCTGGGCGACGGCGGTGTCACGGATCTCTTCCGCGTCCGCCTTCGTGCCGTAGTGGACCAGGTCGAGGTCGATGGCCGCGGACCAGGCACGCAGCCGGTCCTCGACACCGGGGAGGTCGAGCCAGGGGGTCAGGAAGCCGGGCGTCTGAGCGCCTTGGCCGGGAGCGACGAGTACGAGCACTCTCACACTCTCTCTTGTGGGAGGTCCCGCCCGCCCGTGGGGACAGGGACGAAGAACCATCGGGGTAATTGTGGGTGTCCGACAAAAGCTTAGGGCTGGGCCTCACGGTCGGCCAGACGCCCCAGGATGAGGGCGATACGCAAGGTGAACGCCGAGCGGACATCGGACGGCGACCATCCGGTGACGTCCGTCACACGTCGCAGCCGGTAGCGCACGGTGTTGGGGTGCACGAAGAGCATCCGCGCCGCCCCCTCCAGGCTGCTCGCCTGCTCCAGGTAGACGCTCAGCGTCTCCAGGAGGGCACTGCCCGCTTCCTCCAGTGGTCTGTAGATCTCCTCCACCAGCTGATCGCGTGCGGCCGGGTCCCCGGCCATCGCGCGCTCCGGCAGCAGGTCGTCCGCCAGTACCGGCCGCGGCGCGTCCGGCCACGCCGCGCACGCCCTCAGGCCCGCCGCGGCCGCCTGCGCCGACCGCGTCGCCGCCAGCAGGTCCGAGACCACCGGGCCCGCCACCACAGGGCCCGCCGCGAACGGCCCGATCAGCGCCTTCGCCGCCTTCAGCGGATTGTCCGAACCCCCCGCGATCACCACCAGCCGGGTCCCGAGCACGCCCGTCAGCACCTGCAGCTTCGCGTGCCGCGCGGCGCGCCGGATCGCCTCCACCGTCAGCTCGCTGTCCCCGTCCGGGGCCGTACCGAGCACCACCGCGACGTGCTCCGGGGAGTTCCAGCCCAGCGCCGCGGCCCGGGACACCGCGCCCTCGTCCGCCTCACCGGACAGCACGGCGTTGACCACCAGCGACTCCAGCCGCGCGTCCCAGGCGCCCCGGGCCTCCGCCGCCTGCGCGTAGACCTGTGCGGTCGCGAAGGCGATCTCCCGGGCGTACACCAGCAGCGCCTCGCGCAGCACCGACTCGTCACCCGGAGCGGCGACATCGTCGATCGCCGTCTCCATGACCTCGATCGTGGTGCGGACCATCTCCACGGTCTGCCGCAGCGTGATCGCCCGGGTCAGCTCGCGCGGCGCCGTGCCGAAGACGTCCGTGGAGATCGCCTGCGGGGTCTCCGGATGCCGGAACCACTCCGTGAAGGCCGCGATGCCCGCCTGCGCCACCAGACCGATCCACGACCGGTTCTCCGGCGGCATCGCCCGGTACCACGGCAGTGTCTCGTCCATGCGGGCGATGGCATGGGCCGCGAGCTTGCCGGAGGACTTCTCCAGGCGGCGCAGGGTCGCGGAGTGCGGGTGGGCGTCGTGCGATGCGGGTTCAGACACGGGGACAAGCCTGCCTCATCGGGGCGGGGTGGTGGCGCGGTGGGGCTACGGTGGCTGAATGCTGTGTTGCCCGCGGGACGCCGCGCACGCCGGCGGCACCGCCGCGGGCGGGCCCCGGCCGGGCCGCCGGCCGGACGGGCCGGAGCGGATCAGGAGAGGTGGACACGCGTGATCGAGGTACGGAGAAGCGACGAGCGGTACCGGGGCGGGGACGCGGACGCCGGCATCGACACGCGGCACGCCTTCTCCTTCGGACCGCACTACGACCCCGGCAACATCCGCTTCGGCGCGCTGATCGCCTGCAACGAGGAGCGGCTGGCGCCGGGCAGCGGCTTCGACGAGCACCCGCACAGCAACACCGAGATCCTCACCTGGGTCGTCGAGGGCGAACTGACCCACCGCGACACCACCGGACACGAGACGCTCGTACGGGCCGGGGACGTGCAGCGGCTCAGCTCGGCCGGCGGCGTACGGCACGTGGAGCGCAACGACGGCACCGAGCCGCTCCGCTTCGTCCAGATGTGGCTGGCGCCCACCGCCTTCGGCGGCGAACCGGACTACGAAGTGGTGCGCGGCATCGCCGACGGCACCCCGTACGCCGTGCCGCGCGCCGACGCGATGCTGCACGTACGGCGGCTCGCGCCGGGCGACCGCACGGCCGTACCGGACGGCGCGCGGGTCTACGTCCACGTCGTGCGCGGCGCGGTACGGCTCGGCGACGCGCTCACCGACGGCGGCCCCGCGCTGCTGGAGGCGGGCGACGCGGCGCGCGTCACCGACGCCAAGGAGCTGGAGCTGACCGCGGAGTCGGCGGCGGAGTGCCTGCTGTGGGAGATGCCGGAGGAGCCGGCGTACGGCTGACGCGTCCCCGGCGGGGAGGGCGGCTCAGGCCGCCCGCAGGTCCGCCAGTACCGCGTCCGTGAAGGGCGGCCACGCCTCGATCGCCCACGGGCCGAACGCGCGGTCCGCGAGCGCGGCGCAGGCGGCGCCCGCGTCCGGGTCCACCCACAGGAACGTTCCGGCCTGCCCGAAGTGCCCGAACGTACGCGGCGAGGACGCGGCACCCGTCCAGTGCGGCGACTTGCCGTCCCGGATCTCGAAGCCCAGCCCCCAGTCGTTCGGCTTCTGGTTGCCGTAGCCCGGCAGCACACCCGACAGCCCGGGGAAGACCACCGACGTCGCCGCGTCCAGCGTCTCGCGCGCCAGCAGTCGCGGCGCCAGCAGCTCGGCGCCGAAACGGGCCAGGTCGGCGGCGGTCGAGGTGCCGTCCTTGGCGGGCGAGCCGCCGGCCGGCAGCTCGGTCGCCGCCATGCCCAGCGGATCGAGCACGGCCTCCTTCAGGTACTGCGGGAAGGGGATGTCCGTGGCCTTCGCGAGGTGCTCGCCCAGCGCCTCGAAACCGGCGTTGGAGTAGATCCGCCGCGTACCGGGCGCGGCCATGACCCGGTCCTCGTCGAACGCCAGCCCGGACGTGTGCGCGAGCAGATGCCGTACCGTGGCGCCGTCCGGGCCCGCCGGCTCGTCCAGCTCCACCGCGCCCTCCTCCACCGCGAGCAGCGCCGCGTACGCGGCCAGCGGCTTGGTCACGGAGGCCAGCGCGAACCGGTGCTCCTGCGGCCCGTGCGCGCCGGCCACCGTGCCGTCGGCTCGTACGACGACCGCCGCAGCGGTGGGCACCGGCCAGTTCTCGATCATCCGCAGGCTCTCCATGGCGCCCAGCGTAACTTCCTCAAGATTCCGCCAAGTCTTCCCTTGCTTGGAGTGCACTCCAGCTCTCTAGCGTTGTCAGCGTCGTGAGCGAAACGGCGAACGGGAGAGACGGCATGACGGTCATGGAGAGCGCTCCGGTCACGGCCCCGGCGAAGCCGCGCAACTGCGCCGGCCTGCGGTCCGGACCGCGGCGGGCGGACGGCCGGGACCAGTACACGATCAGCGAGGTCGTCGGCCTCACCGGGCTCAGCGCCCACACCCTGCGCTGGTACGAACGCATCGGCCTGATGCCCCACGTCGACCGCACCCACACCGGGCAGCGCCGCTTCACCAACCGCGACCTGGACTGGCTGGACCTGGTGGGCAAGCTGCGGCTGACCGGCATGCCGGTCGCCGACATGGTCCGGTACGCCGAAATGGTCCGCGAAGGCCCGGCGACGTTCGCCGCACGGGAACGGCTCCTCACGGCACACCGCGAGGACGTCCGGCAGCGGATCGACGAGCTGCGCGACACGCTGGACGTCCTCGACTACAAGATCGACCTGTACGCCGACGCCCGCCGGGCGTCGGAGAGGGAGCTGGAACATGGCTGAGAAGATCGCGACCGTCGAGCTGGGCAACGGGGGACCGCGCGTCGGCGTCCAGGGCCTCGGCTGCATGGGCATGAGCTGGGCGTACGGCCCCGGCTCCGACGCCGCCCAGACCCGCGGCACGCTGGAGCGCGCCCTCGAACTGGGCGTCACGCTCTACGACACCGCCGACGTCTACGGCAACGGCGAGAACGAGAAGCTCATCGCGCCCTTCATCCAGGCGCACCGTGACGAGGTCGTGCTCGCCACCAAGTTCTCGATCATCAGCGACCCGTCCGACCCGTACAAGCGCGGCATCCGCAACGACCGCCCCTACATCCGCCAGGCCATCGACGCGAGCCTCGCGCGGCTCGGCGTCGAGACGATCGACCTGTACTACATGCACCGCCGCGACGTGAACGTGCCCATCGAGGAGACGGTCGACGCGATGGCCGAACTGATCGCCGAGGGCAAGGTCAAGCACCTGGGCCTGAGCGAGGTCACGGGCGAGGAGCTGCGCGCCGCGCACGCCGTGCACCCGATCGCCGCAGTGCAGTCGGAGTGGTCGCTCTTCAGCCGGGACGTGGAGGCCGGCGTGGTGCCGGCCGCCGCCGAACTGGGCGTCGGCTTCGTACCGTACTCGCCGCTCGGCCGCGGCTTCCTGACCGGCTCGTTCGTCAGCGCCGACAAGGAACTGACCGAGGACGACTTCCGCCGCACCCAGCCGCGCTTCACCGGCGACAACGCGGCCGCCAACGCCGAACTGCTCGCGCCCGTACGGGAGATCGCCGAGGCGCGCGGTGTGACGCCGGGCCAGATCGCGCTGGCCTGGGTGCAGCAGCAGGCCGGACTCCGCGACCTCGCCGTCGTCCCGATCCCCGGCACCCGCCGCGCCGCCCGCGTCACGGAGAACACCGCCGCGACCTTCCTCCGCCTCACCCCCGAAGAACTGTCCCGCCTGGACCCCATCGCCTCCCGAGTGGCGGGCGACCGCTACGCCGACATGGCGTTCACTTCGGCGGGACGGGAGTGATCCGGGGCCTCCGGGACGGCCTATAGGGGCGCCTCCCTCGGTCGGGTTCTTCTCCCGTACGGGCCACGAGGGCCGGCGTGCCGTGAGTAGCCTGGGCAAGTGGGCAGGGCGGTCACGACGCCGGGCGGTGCGACATGGCACGGGTTTTCGGTCGGCGCGGAGGCGAACTTCCCGCTGAGGTGACCGGCTTCGTCGGTCGCACGGAAGAACTCGCCCGGGTACGGGAGATGTTGGCCGGGGCTCGGCTGGTGACGCTCACCGGCCCCGGCGGCGTCGGCAAGACGCGGATAGCGCTGCGCGCCGCGGCCACCGTCAGGGAGGACTTCCCCGACGGCCTGTGCCTGGCCGAGCTGACCGCCCTGCGCGACCCGGAGCTGCTGCCGCACACCCTGTGTACGCTCCTGGGCCTGCCGAGCCAGACGGCCGAACCGCCGCTGGACATCCTCCTCGACCATCTGCAGGGTCGACGGCTGCTGCTCATCCTCGACACGTGCGAGCATCTGGTCGACGCCTGCGCGATGTTCGCGGACGTGGTGCTCGGCGAGGCGCCCGGCGTGACCGTGTTCGCCACCAGCCGGCAGCCGCTGGACGTGCCCGGCGAGCACATCTTCCCCGTGCCGGCGCTCCCCGTCGGCACGGCGGTCGAGTTGTTCCAGCAGCGCGCCGCCGTCGTCTGCCCCGGCTTCGCCGTCACCGACGGCAACCGCGGCGAGGTCGAAGCCCTGTGCCGCCGCCTGGACGGCATCCCCCTGGCGATCGAGCTGGCGACCGTACGGCTGCGCGCGATCAGCCTGGGCCAGCTGGTCACCCAGCTTGAGGACCGCTTCCGGGTGCTGACGGGCGGCCGGCGCACCGCGGTCCCGCGCCACCAGACGCTCCGTACGACGATCGGCTGGAGTCATGAGCTGTGCACCGACGTCGAACGGCTGCTGTGGGCACGGCTCTCGGTCTTCGCCGGCTCCTTCGACCTGGCCGCGGTGGAACGGGTGTGTGCGGGCGGCGCGCTGCCCGCCGAGTACGTGGTCGAGACCCTGATCGGCCTGGTCGACAAGTCCGTGGTGACCCGGATCGACGACCCCGATCAGCAGGATCCCCGCTACCGGCTGCTCGACACGATCCGCGAGTACGGGGCCGACCGGCTCACCGAGCTCGGCGAGGTGGACCCCTGCCGGGAGCGGCACGTGAACCACTACCGTGCGCTGGCCCGGCGCCTGGGGGACGGCTGGTGCAGCAGTGAGCAGGTCGAGCTGTTCCGGGCGGTGGACCGGGAGCGCGCCAATGTACGGGCCGCCCTCGAATACGCCTGCCTGCGGCCGGGAGCCGAACGGGAGGCGCTGGCCTTCGCGGTCACGCTCGGACACTACTGGGAGTGCGGAGCGTATTTCAGCGAGGGACGCCGCTGGCTGACGCGGTGCCTGGAGCAGGCGCCGGAGCCGGTGGCGGAGCGGGCGGACGCGCTGATCGTGCTGTGCTATTGCGCCTGCCGGCAGGCCGACCGCGGACCGGCGCTGGCCGCGGTCCAGGAGCTCCGCACCCTCGCCGAACGGCTCGACGACGAACGCCTGCTGGCCCACGCCGTCCATTTCGCGGCATTCCAGAGCTTCATCACTGGTGAAGTGGACACGGCCATGGCCCTCTTCGAAGAGGGCTATAAGAGGTTCCGGCGCCTCGGCGAACGCGCCATCCGGATGCGGGCCCTGTCGGAGCACGGCATGATGCACTCCATCGGCGGCGACCCCGGCAAGGGGCTGGTACTCATCGACGAGTTCCTGGATCTTCTCGCCGAGTATCCGGATGAGTGCTGGATGCGCGGCTACGGCTTCGTCGCGCGGGGCCTGGCGTACTGGCGTCGCGGAGACCTCGGGGCGGCCACGTCCGCCGTGCGGACGGCGGTCCGGCTGAAGTACCGGATGGGCGACAAGGACGGGACGGCTGCCTGCCTGGCCATCCTGACCTGGCTCGCCGCCGGCCAGGGACGGTATGTCCGCACGGCCTGGCTGGTGGGCGCTGCCGAGAAGCTGGGGGAGAACATGTCCGCCATCCTGCTCGGGTTCCCGAGCCTGACCGGGGCCTACGACGGCGCACGGGCCGAGGCCGCCCGGCAGCTGGGCGAGACGCATTTCGAGCGGCTGCTCCGCCGCGGCGCGGGGCTCTCCGTAGGGGAGGTGGTGGACCTCGTCGAGGCGGACGCCGAGCGCCCGGACGCGGGCGCGCCCTGCGACGCCGACCCGCACCCGACCCACACCCTGACGCGTCGCGAGCGCGAGGTCGCGGCTCTCGTGCGGGAGGGGCTGTCCAACCGTGAGATCGCCGAGCGGCTCGTCATCTCCAAACGCACCGCCGACGCCCACCTGGAACACATCCTCGGCAAACTCGGCTGCTCCTCCCGCGCGGAAATCGCCCCGGCTCTCGGGGAGGAGCACGCGTAGCGGATTCGCCGGGCGCTGAGCGGGGGGAGGGCCCCACTCAGCCCATACCCAGCGCGAAGAGGGTGAAGCCGGTGGAGAGGACGGTGGCGGTGGCGCGGCGGGTGCGGCTCGCGCCCCAGGGGGCCTCGAAGCGGCGGGTGAGCAGGCCGAGCGCGACCAGCGTCAGCGCGAAGAGCGGGAGCCAGGCGAGGCGGGTCAGCAGCCAGGCCCCTGAGTCGGGCGCCGTGGTCAGGCCGGGTACCGGGCCGAAGTACGACGACGGCACCGCCACCGTCAGCATCGCGGTCTGGTGCCAGCAGAAGACGGTCATCGCGCAGAGGTTGACGACCACGACCGGCGCCCACAGCGCCGGCCGGCGCAGCAGCGCGGCGATCCGGTCCCGCAGCAGGACGGCGGCCCCGCACTGCGCCGCCGCCAGCGCCAGGACCAGCAGCGACGGCGGGTGCGAGTTCGTCCGGGCCGTGCCCGGGACGCCGACCATGCTCGCGGGGTAGTGGAAGACCAGGAGGAGGGCGGCGAACACGGCCGCTCCGCCTGCCAGGAGTACCCAGGCGGTGCGGCGGCCGAGTCGCTTCTCGCCCCAGCAGACCCCGAGTTGGTACGCGAAGAGCCAGCCGGGGAGCAGGTTGAGCAGGGCGAGCCAGGACGGCACGGCGGCCGCGTACGGGCCGTAGCGCAGGAAGTCGACCACCGCGACGGCCGCGAACAGCGGCGCGGCCGCCCATGGCCCGAGCCGGCGCGCGGCGCGCACGCAGTACGGCGTGAGCGCCGTGACCCCGGCGTACACGCCCACGAACCACAACGGCTGCACGACCAGCGTCGCCCCCGTCCGCAGCGTCGCCTCGGGCACTCCGGCAGCGAACAGCACCCCGATCAGCAGCGCCCACACGGCCGTCACGGCGAGGACCGGGCGGCCCAGGCGGGCCAGCCGGCCGCCCAGCCAGCGCGCGGTGGACTCGCCGCGCCCGCTCGCGCGCCGGTAGGACAGCACCGAGGAGTACCCGCCGACCAGGAAGAAGATCCCCAGCAGTTGGAACACCCAGCTCACCGGCGCGAAGAAGCCGAGCGTGGACAGCGGGCTGGCGTTGTGCAGCGCGCCGTCGGCGTCCCGCGTGAAGCCGCCGACCAGCCAGTGCCCGGTCGGCACGGCGAGCAGCGCGAGCGCCCGCAGCCCGTCGATCGCGCGGTCGCGGTGCGCGGGGGTGCGGCCCTCGATGGCGGTCACGGCCCTGCGGAGCGGCCCGTGCTTCTCGGTCCGGTTGGCCCGCAGGCCGCTGCCGGCGGCACCGGCGGCCGGTCCGCCGCCGGGGTTCAGGAACGCGATGGTCATGGCGGTGTCCTTGGCTGAGGGCGCGCTCAGCGCCCGCGGGAGGGACGGCCGAGCACGATGTCGGCGAAGCCGTCCAGGGAGTCGGTGCCGGGCACGAGGTAGCCGGTGTGGCCCTCGGCGCGGTCGGCGGCGACGCGGCGCGCGCCGAACGCGGGGTCGGTCGGGTCGGTGCCGTGGCCCAGGCCCAGCACCTCGACGTTCGGGATGTCGCCGATCCAGTCCGAGGCGTCCCGGGCCGCCCACACCCGCCCGCCGGCGTGCAGGTCCGCGGCGCGCTCCGTGCGCGCCCCCGGCGAGCCGAAGAGGATCACGTCGCCGACCGCGCTCCGTCCGGCGCGGGGCGACGCCAGGCCGCAGACGACCGAGCCGTAGCTGTGGCAGAGCAGGGCGGGCGCCGGGGCGCCGGTCGCGGCGAGCCCCGTCAGCAGCCGGGCCAGCCGGGGCGCGCCGGCCTCCGCGAGCCGCCCCGTCGCGGCGTCCGGGCCGAGGCCGACCGGCGTGGTGTAGCCGGCCCAGGCGATCACCGAGGTGGGCGTCGCCGGGTCCTCGGCGGACATCCGGGCGCGCAGCGAGGCGGCCATGCCGGTCGGTGTGCCGTACCGGTCCCGCTCACGGTCGAACGTGCCGAGGTCGATGTCCGAGCCAGGCACGATCACGGCCGTGCGCCGGGCCGCGCCGAGGTCCCCGTACACCTCGGCGACCTGGCCCCGGCCGCGCGGGTCGAAGAAGAGGATCTGCCGCCCCGGGGCGAGGAGTTCGGTGCAGCGGGCGGCCAGCGCGCGGGCCCGGCTGCGGTCCTCGGCGGCGCGGGCGGGG